>NZ_BMQM01000026.1 GCF_014648115.1 Deinococcus seoulensis | reverse complement strand
AAGCGGATTTTAGCCGTCTGGGACAGCACTCGCCAGCATGCTGCTTAAAACTGAAAGATGTCAGATGACCAACCTCGCCGTGAACTACGACCTGCCCGGCGCGGACGGCTGGGGCAACCGCGCCCGCTTCGGCGCGGACACCGCCCTGCCCCTCAGCGACAACCTGAACCTGGGCCTGAACGGCAGTTACGTGCTGGACCTCGACGGCGACGCCCAGAACGAGAGCGGCTGGAACGCCGGGGTGGCCCTGCGCTACAAGAACGACCGCCTGACCGGCACCGTCGCCACCGACGCGGCCAGCACCGGCGGCGCGTTCAGCGTGGCCCTCAAGGGCGGCGCCACCTACAGCCTGAACGACCAGCTGACCCTGAGCGCCGACGGCACGCACGTCTTCGCCGGGGACGAGAGCGGCAGCAACTACTCGGTGTCCGCCGCCCTGCGCGCCGGGCAGTGGCAGGGCCTGGCGTACCTGCGCTACAAGGACGGCGCGCTGGCCGGGAACACCCCGGAACTGATCGCCGAGACCACCGCCGAGTACCACACGCCCCGCTACGCCGTGCGCGCCGGACTGGCCGGACGCAGCCTGCTGGACCAGCCGGGCAGCGCCACCTACCAGGGGTCGGTCAGCGGCACCTACTACGTGACCGAGCAGTTCGGCCTGGGCCTCGCCGCGCGCGGCCTGATCCAGCCCGCCACGGGATCGAGCCTGCTGAGCCTGGGCCTGGAAGGCAGCTACCGCGCCCTGCCCGGCACCTGGGTCACGCTGGGGTACAACCCCGTGGGCTTCCAGGGCATCGGCACGAACATCTACACCCGCCAGGGCCTGTACCTGCGCCTGGACCTGATGCTCGACGACGGCCAGCCGAACGGCGTGAACCTGAACGCACCGACCTCGCCCCCCTTGCCCGAAGAACCCGCGACCGGGGGAGGGGACTGATATGGGACACCGCATGCCTGCCCTGCTGACACTGCTCAAACGCGCCGCCGCCACCGTCTCGGCCGCCGCCACCTGCGCCCTGATCGGCGCCGGAGCCGGAGCGACCGGAACCACCGACATCTGCACGCCCAGCTCTCCGTGGGTGCAGTCCTTCAACTCCAATGCCCCGCTGAGCGACATCCAGAATCACAATTACACCACCAGCGTGGACGCCGTCACGGCCACCATGGGCAAGTACACCTTCTGGAGCGGGATCGACCACACCGGCAACCGCGGGTACGCGCTGTACCTGAACGTCGCCGATTACACCAGCCTGCCCGGCCTGCTGTACCGGAACGTCATCAACGTGCCGGCCGGCGGCACCCTGAGCTACCAGAACTACGCCCGCACCCACCAGAACACGCCTGCCAAACTGCGGTACGAGTTCACCGACACCGCCACCGGCCGGGTCCTGCAGACCACGGACGGCAGCACCCTGACCACCGGATACACTCGCCAGACCGTGCCGGACTTCGTCAGCAGCGGCTCGCAGGTCACGCTGAGCATCTACACCCTGAAAGACGGCGTGAGCGGCGACGCGAACATCCTGAAACTCGACGACCTGAAACTGAGCTGCACGGCCGCGCCCGCGACCCGCAAGACGGACCTGCAGGTGTTCAAGACCATCGTGACCCCGCCCCGCAACGTCACCACCGGCAAGTTCTTCGTGGGTGACACCGTGGAGTACGCGCTGCAGGTCATCAACCAGAACGCGAACGGCGTGTCCGCCGACGGCGCCACCCTGACCGACGTGTCCGAACCCGGCTTCGAGGCCCTGACCTGGAAGTGCGAGGTCGTCAGCGGCGGCGCGCAGTGCCCCGCCAGCAGCGGCACCGGCTTCCCGAACTTCACCATTCCGAAGTTCCCCGCGAACAGCGAACTGAAGATCACCTACACCGGCCGCGTCACCGCCGAGGACCCGCAACTGAAGAACACGGCGACCATCACGGCGCCCGTCGGCGTGACCGACACCAACCTCGCCAACAACACCGACACCGTGTACATCTGCACGGCGTTCCCGCCGCCCCCCTCGCTGATCATCACCAAGACCGGCAACGGCCCCTGGACGGCCGGGCAGAGCGGCGCCACCTACACCCTGACCGTCAGGAACGACGGCCCCACCGCCACCAGCGGCGCCATCACCGTCAAGGACCTGCTGCCGGCCGGGATCACGCCCGCCACGGACACCTTCTCGCCCGCCACTGGCTGGAACTGCACGACCAGCGGCCAGACCGTCACCTGCACGGGCAACGGCGTGCTGAACCCCGGTGCCAGCGTCGCACTGACCTTCGGCGTGAACGTCAGTGCCAGCGCGGCCTTCAACGTCACCAACCGCGCCAGCGTGGGCGGCGGCGGCGACCCCGACCCGATCCCCGACCCGGCCAGTTGCACGGCCACCGGCGGCCAGTGCGCCGTGTACACCACCACCGTGAGCGTCACGCCGCCCGTCTGCTCGGCCATCTACGCCCTGACCCTGAAAAGCGGCAGCAACAACGACAAGGACGGCGTCACGATCCGCGCGCTGGACGAGAGCAGCAACACCCTGGGCACCACCATCGCCACGCTGCCCGGCATGGAAACCTCGGCCACGCTGGCCGTCACGTCCGACGCCAGGAAGTTCTTCGTGGTGAACGACTCCAACCGCCTGCGCATCTACGACCTCAGCCTGCGCGACTGGGTCAGCGGCGGCTTGTTCACCGGCGTGGATGGCCGACTGGTCCGCATGACCATCACCAGAAGCGGCGTCGGCTACGCCATGGACACCAAACGGAACCTCTGGAGCTTCCAGACCAGCGGCGGTTATCAGGTCACGGCCCTGGGCCAGCTGACCAGCACCACCCTGAACGCCCCGAGCTTCAACGACAACGGCGACTTCTTCGCCGACAGCACCGGCAAGCTGTACATGATCAGCAGCACCACCGGCTCGACCAACATCGACCTGTGGCTGATCACGCCCGCCACCCTCAGCGCCGAGTACCTGGGCCGCCTGAGCAACCCCTCGCCGGGATCGCAGTTCAACGGCATCGCCGCCAGCCCCAGCGGCATCTACGCCCGCGACAACCAGGGCCGCCTCGTGAAGATCGACCTCGTGAACGTCAGTTACACCACCGTGGGAGGCAACAGCCTCGGCTCGACCGACCTGGCCAGCTGCACCTACCCGGTCCTGGCTCCCAACCTGGGCGCCGTCAAGAGCGTCACGAAAGTCGCCGGTTCCGTGGGTGACAAGGTGCAGCCCGGCGACACGCTGGAATACCGCGTGGTCATCCGCAACAGCGGCACCCTGCCCGCCGGGGGCGTGACCTTCAGCGACGCTCTGCCCGCCGGGACCGAGTACGTGGCGGACAGCGCCCGCGTGAACGGCTTCACCACCACCGTCACCGGGCAGAACGCCACCAGCCTGAGCGGCGCGGCGTACCCCTTCGCGCAGCCGGTCGGCATCTGCAGCCAGGACGGCGCGGCCTGCGACACGCAGGTCCTGAAGATCGACACCACGCCCGACACGCTGGACAACGAATCGGTCGTGAGCTTCCGCGTGACGGTCGTCAGTCCCTTCACCCTGACCCCCGCCGAGGTCCGCAACACCGCCCTGATCCGCTACGCCGGCGGCCCCAACGGCGGCGTGCCCAGCAACGAGGTCGTCACGCCCGTCTACCAGCCCGCGAAACTGACGGTCAGCAAGACCGTGCAGAACATCACGCGCGGCGGTACCGTCGGCACGACCGGTGAAGGCAACCCCGGCGACGTGCTGGAATACTGCATCACCACCACCAACGTGGGCGGCCTGAACGCCACGAACATCGGCTTCAGCGACAGCGTGCCCGCCAACACGGCCTTCGCCCTGAACGGCTTCGGCGCCGGTAAGGACATCCGCCTGACCGCCGCGAGCGGCGAGGTGTTCTACACCGCCGCCGCCGACCTCGACGCCGGGCAGCTGAAAGACGGCAAGGTACTCGTGCAGGGCGGCAGCTTCGTACTCGCCCCCACGCAGAGCGTCGTCATCTGCTTCCGCGCCAGCATCCAGTAACCCCTCCCAGACACGCGGGCCACCTGTGACAAGGGGTGGCCCGCGTTCCCGTCCCCTGCCCGCCGCGCAGCGTTCCCGTTCCCTGCCCCGCCGCGAAGCGTTCCCATCCTCTGCCCGGTGCGGGGCGTTCATGTCCTCTGAAGACGGGGCGCGCGCCTACCGTCCCGCCCGGCGGGGTGGGGGAGAGTGACCCCTATGCTCGGCGGCACCCAACTCGTGTGGTTCAAGAAGGACCTGCGCGTGCACGACCACGCGCCGCTTGCCCAGGCGGCGCGGCGCGGCCCGGTCCTGCCCGTGTTCATCTACGAGCCTGAACAGCTGACGCACGAGGAATTCGCCGGGCACCACCTGACGTACCTGAACGAGTCCCTGCGCGAACTGGACGCCAGCCTGCGCACGCTGGGCACGCCGCTGGTCGTGCGGATCGGGGAGGCCGTGACGGTGCTGGAGGAATTGCGCGCCGCCCATGACGTGCGGGCCGTGTGGGCGCACGAGGAGACCGGCAACGGCGTGAGTTTTCAGCGTGACCGCCGGGTGCGGGCCTGGGCGCGGGCGCGCGGGCTGCCCATGACCGAACTGCCGCAGAACGGCGTGATCCGCCGCATGCGTAACCGCGACGGCTGGGCCGCCACCTGGGAGGAACGCCTGGGCGCCCCGCAGGTCGCCGCGCCCGCGCACCTGAGCGGTGTGGATGCCGACCCCCGCGGCCTGCGCACGCACGCCGAACTGGGCGTGCCCGCCAATGCGAAGACCATTCCGCCGGGGGGCCGCGCCGCCGCGCTGGACACCCTGGAGTCGTTCCTGACGGCGCGCGGCGTGAACTACATGCGCGAGATGAGCAGCCCCCTGAGTGCCGAGAGCAGCTGCTCGCGCCTGAGTGCGCCGCTGGCCTTCGGGACCGTGTCGCTGCGGGAGGTGCTTCAGGCGACCCGGCAGCGCCTCGCGACCGTGAAGGGCGACCCGGACGCCGACCCGCGCTGGGTGCGGTCCCTGCGCTCGTATGAGTCGCGGCTGCACTGGCACTGCCACTTCATGCAGCGCCTGGAAAGCCAGCCGGACATGGAATTCCGCACCCTGAACCGCGCCCTGGACGGCCTGCGCGAACACGAATGGAATCAGGACTTCTACGACCGCTGGCAACACGGCCAGACCGGTTACCCCCTGATCGACGCCTGCATGCGGATGCTGCGCGAGACCGGCTGGTTGAACTTCCGCATGCGCGCCCTGCTGGTCAGTTTCGCCACGCAGCACCTCTGGCTGCACTGGCGCCAGCCGGGGCTGTTTCTGGCGCGCGAGTGGCTGGACAACGAACCCGGCATCCACTGGTCGCAGATGCAGATGCAGAGCAGCACGGTCGGCATCAACCGCGTGCGCATCTACTCCCCGACCCGGCAGGCGCGCGAACAGGACCCAGAGGGGATCTTCATCCGCCGCTGGCTGCCGGAACTCGCGGATGTCCCCACCGACTTCATCCACGCGCCCTGGGAGTGGAGCGGTGCCGGACGCCTGAGCTACCCGCCGCCCATCGTGAACGAACAGGAGGCCGGCCGCCGCGCCCGCGCCCGCATCAGTGCCGCCCGCGCCAGCCCGGAATTCGACGCGGAAGCCCGCCGGATCTACGCGAAACACGGCAGCCGCAAGAAGGCCGACCTGCGCGCCGAAAGGAAAGCTCAGGGTCTGCCCGACAACCCCCCACCCTCACGCCGCCCCGCTGCCGTAAAAAGGAACATCATGAGCGACCAACCCGACCTGTTCGGCCTGTCCCCGGCCACCCCGAAGGCCGTCCTGCCCGCTGGCCTGCCCGACGACTGGCAGCAGGCCCTGCACGGGGAATTCAGCGCCCCGTACTTCCACGAACTGAAGGACTTCCTGATTCAGGAACGCCGCGCCGGGAACGTGTTCCCGCCCGCGCTGGACGTGTTCAACGCCCTGCGCTTCACGCCGCTGGAGGACGTGAAGGTGCTGATCCTGGGCCAGGACCCGTACCACCGTCCCGGTCAGGCGCATGGCCTGAGCTTCAGCGTCCGCCCCGGCGTGACCATCCCCCCCAGTCTGCGCAACATCTACAAGGAACTGACCGCCGACCTCCCCGGCTTCACCGCCCCCCGCCACGGGTACCTGAAGGCCTGGGCGGAGCAGGGCATCCTGCTGCTAAACGCCGTCCTGACCGTCCGCGAGGGGCAGGCGAACAGCCACGCGAACAGGGGCTGGGAGCACTTCACGGACGCCGTCATCCGCGCCGTGAACGACAAACCCGGGCGGGTCGTGTTCGTCCTGTGGGGCGCGTACGCCCGCAAGAAGAAGAAACTCATCACCGCGCCCCAGCACGTCATCATCGAATCCGCGCACCCCAGCCCCCTCAGCGAGGCGAAATTCTTCGGCAGCCGCCCCTTCAGCCAGGTGAACGCCGCGCTGGAAGAAGCGGGCCTGACGCCCATCGACTGGCAACTGCCCATGCAGGTGACGGAATGACCTCCCGCACCGAACTCCTCGCCGAGGAGTACCTGCGCCGCGAGGGCAGTGACCCGAAGAAATTCAGATACTTCTGGCCCGACGGCACCCCGTACAAAGACAAGACGGGCATCGAACGCATCGCGAAGCTTGCCGTGCCTCCCGCCTACGAGGACGTGTACGTCAGCCCCGACGCGGACGCCGAACTTCAGGCCTTCGGGCGCGACGCCGCCGGACGCCTCCAGTACCGCTACCACCCGGACTTCGTGCAGGCGGGCGCGCTTAAGAAATGGCAGCGCCTCACCCGCTTCGCCGGGGCGCTCGGCACCCTCAAGACCGTCACGGCAGGCGACCTGCGCGCCCAGGGCCTCCCACCCCGCAAGGTCGCCGCCCTGATGACCCGCCTGCTGCACGTCGCCCGTTTCCGCGTCGGCAACGACATCTACGCCCAGCAGCACAAGACGTACGGCCTCAGCACCCTCCGCCAGCGGCACGTGAAAGTCGAGGGGAACACCGTCACCTTCCACTTCAAGGGCAAGCACGGCATCACGCAGCACAAGGCCACCACCGACCGCACCCTCGCCACGAACATCGGCCGCCTGCTCGACCTGCCCGGCCCCTGGCTGTTCCAGACCGTAGATGCCGACGGCGCCCGCAGGCGCGTCCGCAGCGGCGAACTCAACGCGTACCTCAAGGAAGTCATCGGCCCGTTCACCGCCAAGGACTTCCGCACCTGGGGCGGCACCCTCCTCGCCGCCGAATACCTCGCCGAGGCGGGCGTCGCCGACACCGAGAAACAGGCCCGGCAGACCCTCGTCGACTGCGTCAAATATGTGGCCGCCGACCTGGGCAACACGCCCGCCGTCACCCGCAGCTCCTACATCTGCCCCGTCATCTTCGACCGTTACCTTGAAGGCAAGATCCTCGACGATTACGAACCCCGCGCCAGCAAAGGTGAGAGCGACCTCGATGGCCTGACCCGCAGCGAAGCCGCCCTGAAACGCCTGCTGGAAAGCGAAAAGACGCTGAGGACGAGGCGGAGGAAGGCGGCGTAGGGGAGACCCCTCACCCCAGCGGGGAGGGAGAGAACTGGAGCGCCCTGAAGCGACAGACGGAAGAGGGATTCGCCCACCGAATGGGGGCGGTTTGCTCAAGGGGTGTGCAGGGGCGGCACATGTGGGCGTGGGGTGCGGCGTTTAGGGTGTGAGCATGACTGCTTCTGTGGTGGCTGATTCCGGGACTTCGTGGCCGCGCACGCTGGCGCGCGTGCTGCTGGGGTCGTTCATGATGTTCGCGGGTGTGGGGCACATGACGTTCCTGCGGCGGGATTTTCAGGCGCAGGTGCCGACGTGGTTGCCGCTGGATAAGGATTTCGTGGTGCTGGCGTCCGGTGTGGTGGAGGTGGGGTTCGGGGCGGCGCTACTGGCCCTGCCCCGGCAGCGGCGGACGGTGGGGTGGGTGCTGGCGGCGTTCTTCGTGGCGATCTTTCCGGGGAACGTGTCTCAGTACCTGACGCATCAGAGTGCGTTCGGGCTGGATACGGACGAGAAACGGTTGACGCGGTTGTTCTTTCAGCCGGTGCTGATCGCGCTGGCCCTGTGGAGTACCGGGGCGTGGCCGAAGTCGCGGCCCAGGTCGCGGCGCTGAACCGGAGGGCGTCCGGGGGCTGACCGCAGGCTTTAGGTTCCGGGGCGTCAATGTTCTGTGAGGGTGCGCCGGTTACGCTGCTGGTATGACTCGCCCGTCCGGTTCTTCCTCGTTTCTGCGCGCGGCCCGCAGTCCGGTCCTGCGTGCCGGGGATGCCGGGCTGGCCGACGCGGTCCTGGACACCACTGACACGCTGGTCGTGGTGCTGGACCCGGCGGGGCGGGTGGTGCGGTTCAATCCGGCGTGCGAGCGTCTGAGTGGCCTGAGTTTCGGGCAGGTGCGGGGGCAGGTGCTGTGGCCACTGGTGCTGGAGGACGACGAGGCGGCGGGTGTGCAGCAGATGTTCGCGCGGCTGCTGGCGGGTGAGACCTCGGCCCGGCATGAGAACCACTGGCGGGACGTGCACGGGGACCGGCGTGTGATCCTGTGGTCGAACAAGACCCTGCTGGACTGGCGGGGCCGCCCGTCGCTGGTCGTGGCGACCGGGGTGGACGTCACGGCCGAGCGGCGCGCGCAGGCGGCGCAGCATGAACTCGAAACGCGGTTCCGGGCGCTGTTCGAGCGGTCGGCGGACGGACTGGTCCTGATCGACCCGCACGATCCGGACGTGCCGTGGCGGATCGTGGACTGCAACGAGGCGTTCTGCCGCATGAACGGGTACGACCAGGAGGACCTGATCGGGGCGTCCATCGACCTGCTGCACCCGTACCCGATGATGGCGCAGGAGGGCGCCGAACTGCTGCAATGGATCCGCGAGGAGCAACCCGTGCACGGCGAGGGCGCGCACCTGCATCGCAACGGCACGGTCTTCCCGATCGAGAGTGCCAGCAGCATCGTGACCGTGGGGGGCCGCGAGATGATCCTGGGGCAGGACCGCGACATCTCGGCCCGGAAACGCGCCGACGAGCAACTGCGGGAACTGGCGGCGCAACTGGCGTTCGACGCGCAGCACGACGCCCTGACCGGCCTGCCCAACCGCACGTTGCTGCTGGACCGCCTGCAACTGGAGTTGCGCCGCGCGACCCGTTCGGGGCACGCGGTGGCCGTGATCTTCCTGGACCTGGACGGGTTCAAGCGCGTGAACGACATGCTGGGGCACGCGGTCGGGGATGACCTGCTGCGCGAGGTCGCGGCCCGGTTGCAGGGGTGCCTGCGGCCCGCCGATACGGTCGCCCGGCTGGGCGGCGACGAGTTCGTGGCGGTCATTCCGGACCTGCCGGGCCGTGAGGAGGCCGCGCGGGTCGCCCGGCGCCTTCAGGAGGCGCTGGCGCCGGTCGTGCAGATGAACGGGCAGCAGATCAACGTGCAGAGCAGCGTGGGCGTGGCGATCTACCCGCCGGACAGCAGCCTGCCGGCCAACCTGCTGCGGCAGGCGGACATGGCGATGTACCAGGCGAAACGGGCCGGGAAGAACGGCATCGAGTTCTTCGCGCCGAACCTGGACGTCGCGGCGCACAGTCAGATGCACATCGAGGTGCGCCTGCGCCGCGCCCTGCAGGAGAACCTGATGCACCTGCACTACCAGCCGCAGGTGGACGTGCAGACCGGCGAACTGCTGGGATTCGAGGCGCTGCTGCGCTGGACGGACGCGCACCTGGGGACCGTGCCGCCGGGCCGGTTCATTCCGGTGGCCGAGGAGACGGGCCTGATCGTGCCGCTGGGCCGCTGGGTGCTGAACGAGGCGTGCCGTCAGGTGGCCGAGTGGGGACTGACGGTGCCGGTGGCCGTGAACGTCTCGGCGCTGGAGGTGGCCCGCGAGGATTTCGTGGAGACCGTCACCGGCACGCTGGCCCGCCACGGCCTGAGCGGCGGGAACCTGAAACTGGAACTGACGGAGCGGCTGGCCGTGCGGGACCTGCACCGCGCCGCCCGGCACCTGTCGCAGCTGCGGGCGCTGGGCATTCAGCTTTCCCTGGATGACTTCGGGACGGGGCAGTCGTCGGTGTCCACGCTGCTGCAACTGCCGATGGATGAACTGAAACTGGACCGTTCGCTGATCATGGGCGTCGCGGACTCGCCCGCCGATCAGCGGGTCGTGGGGGCGCTGCTGGGACTGGCGCGCGGCCTGAACCTGAACGTGATCGTGGAGGGCGTGGAAACCGAAGAGCAGTACCGGGTGCTGCGCGACATGAACTGCGGCGCCGTGCAGGGCTACCTGACCGGGCGGCCCGGCCCGCCGGACGTGTGGGCCGAGCGTATCCGCCCGCACCAGAAACCCGGCCTGCGCTGATACGGACTGCCGTCTGTTTCGCTGACCATCCGGAACTTCACCGGCCCTGCCAGCCCCACGTCCGGACGGTACGCGACCTGACGGCGCACGCCTGCGCCCCGCCGCACACTGGGCGGCATGCCACCCGTTCAGCCCGTTCCCCCCGGACCCGGCCAGGAAAGCGTGTGGGCGTACCCGCGCCCGCCGCGCCTGGAACGCACGCACCGCCGCCTGGAAATCTGGCTGGGCGGCCAGCGGATCGCCGACACGACCGGCGCGTACCGCGTGCTGGAAACCAGTCACCCGCCCACGTACTACCTACCGCCGTCGGCGTTCACGCCGGGCGTGCTGGTCCGCGCGCCGGGCAGCAGCACATGCGAGTGGAAGGGAAACGCCACGTACTGGACCCTGCGCGGCGGTGGGCAGGTGGCTGCCGCGGCCGCCTGGAGTTACGAGGCACCCACGCCCGCCTTCCGGGACATGGCGGGATTCGTGGCCGTGTACGCGGGCCGCGTGGACGAATGCCGCGTGGACGGCGAAACGGTCACGCCGCAGCCCGGCGGGTTCTATGGCGGCTGGATCACGGGCGACGTGGTCGGGCCGTTCAAGGGCGGTCCCGGCAGCGTGGGTTGGTAGGCAGGAAGTCAACGATTCCGCCATTGATTTCCTGACTGGCCGGAGTCTGTACTGTACGGGGCGGTACTGGGTATGGGCGCGCAGAGCGGTGTGGGGAAGAGCCTGATTCTTTACCGGAAGGCCCCGGTTTCTCTGAGCGAACGCCACTTGCGCAGGCATGAAGGGCCGGAGATTGGTGTGGTGACTGCCGCCCCTGAAACCGGGCCGGGAGAAAGAACACGCGGGCGCTATACGACGCTGGAACCTGTTATTCCCGTGCGTCTGATCGGCAGGAAATTGGTTTTTTTGCTCCCGATGCAGCCGTCCTCGATGATTTGCTTAACATGAGAGAAATACCGGGTGCTTTACTTTCATTCCCTGCGCCCTTCATACTGTGCGCACTATGGCTTACAAGAAACTCAGTGAACAGGTGATGGAACTCAGCAACCCCCAGCGCAGCGATACCTTCGTGAAGATGTTCCAGGAAGCGGTGCGCCAGGGTCAATTCAACGGCGCGTATCTTCCCGAGCGTTTCACGATGCCCAAGCAGTTCAACCGTCGTGGCAGCACCGAGACGTACCAGCGTGACACCCGCGAGATGCTGTTCGACGAAACCCCGGAATTCACCGAGTGGTTCGATGGCGTGAACCGTGAACTGGCCGCCGCGCGCAAGGGCGGCACCATCAAGCCCAGCGTGGAGGCCATCGAGTCCGGCCTGATCAGCTTCGAGGACATGGTCGCCGAGACGCGCCGCAAGATGCAGGCCAGCTACGAGAAGGGTCAGGCGCTCGGCAAGGGCCGCGCCAAGGCCACCAAGAAGAAGAAGTAACCCGGCATTCCGGACGGGCGGCCTCCAGCGGGCCGCCTGTTCTCATTTCTGGGCGGGTCGCGTATCGTGAGCGGATGACGTTGCCGGACACCCCTCCTTCCGTGTCGCCCCGCCGGGGCCTTCTTCTGGTCATGACCGGCGCGTCCGGCGTGGGCAAGGGCACGCTGCGTGAACGCTGGCTGGCCGGGCAGGACGTGTTCTACAGCACCTCCTGGACGACCCGCGAGGCCCGCCCCGGCGAGCAGGACGGCGTGGACTACGTGTTCGTGACCCCCGAGGCCTTCGAGGCCAAGGCGCAGGCCGACGGGTTCCTGGAGCACGCGGCGTTCGTCGGGAACCGCTACGGCACGCCCATCGAACCCATCGAGGCGGCCCTGAGCCGCGGGCAGGACGTGATCCTGGAGATCGAGGTGGAGGGCGCCATGCAGGTCAAGGCCCGCATGGGCGACGAGGCCATCCTGATCTTCATCATGCCGCCCAGCCTCAGCGAGTTGCGCCGCCGCCTGGAAGGCCGGGCGACCGAGACGCCGGAACGCATCGAGAAGCGGCTGGCCCGCGCCCGCGAGGAGATCCGCGAGGCGCACGAGTTCCGGTACGTGGTCGTGAACGATGATCTGGACCGCGCACTCGGCGAACTGCACGCCATCCAGCGGGCCGAACGCGCCCGGCAGCTGCCGGAGAACGAATGGGTCGAGGAGGACCGCGAGGCGCGCGTGCAGGCCGACACGCTGCGCAGTTACACCCTGACCGACACGGAACTCGACCGGATCGGAAACGCATAAAGCAACGCGCATGCCGCTCGAACTGACCCAGGGGGACATCGCCGCGCAGGACACCGACGCTATCGTGACTGCCGCCAACAGGGAACTGGCGGGGGGCGGCGGCGTGGACGGCGTGATTCACCGTGCGGCCGGGCCGGAGTTGCTGCGTGCCATCCGCGCTATTGGCGGCACACCCACCGGCACGGCCGTCATTACCCCGGCGTTCGGGCTGTCCGCGCGGGGCGTGCGGTTCGTGATTCACGCGGTCGGTCCGATCTGGCGCGGCGGGCAGGCGGGCGAGGCCGAACTGCTGGCCGGGGCGTACCGCCGCAGCCTGGAGCTGGCCGCCGAGCACGGGTGCCGCAGCGTGGCGTTCCCGGCCATCAGTACCGGCGTGTACGGCTACCCACTGGACCGCGCCGCCGGGGTGGCCCTGGCGACCGCGCAGGCGTTCCTGACCGACCACCCGGACCTGCACGTGCGGTTCGTGCTGTTCGACCGGGGAAGCCTGAACGTGTTCCGCCGCGCCCTGGAACGTCTGCAAGGCTGAGCGGGGCGGGTGTGGCGGGACACCGTACCCTGCCCGCCACCCCACCCACTGCATATCGTTGACGGCCCGTGAATACCGCGCTATAGTTGTTGACATCACCGCCCGCCGAGGCGGATTTTTTATTTCTATTCCCGCCTAGCCTTCCAGGGTGGTGAGGTCGCCGGGGTCCTCGCCGAGCGCCTGTGCGCGCAGGAGGCGGCGCAGGATCTTGCCGCTGCGGGTCTTGGGGAGCGCGTCGACCACGCGGATCTCGGCGGGCGTGGCGATGGGGCCGAGTTCCCGGCGGACGTGTTCGGTGATGCTGGCGCGCAGGCCCCGGCCGACCTGATCTTCATGCCCGCGCCGGAGGATGACGTGCGCGATGATGCTCTGGCCTTTCAGTTCGTCGGGAATGCCGATCACGGCGGCCTCGGCCACGGCGGGGTGGGAAACCAGGGCGTCTTCCACGTCGGCGCTGCCGATGCGGTGCCCGGCGACCGACAGGACGTCGTCGCTGCGGCCCAGGATGCTGATGTACCCGTGTTCGTCGCGGGTGGCGAGGTCGCCGGACAGGTACCCGGCGGGGTTCTCGTTCCAGATGCGCGCGTACCGCTCGGGATTCCCGTGAATGCCGCGCATCATGCTGGGAAAGGGGCGGCGGATGACGAGGTGTCCCTGCTGTCCGTCCGGGACACTCTGGCCGTTCTCGTCGACGATGTCGGCGTCCACGCCCGCCAGGGGCCGCCCGGCGAATCCGGGGCGGACGGGCCAGCGGGGGTGCGTGCCGAGGGTGGGGGCGCCCAGTTCGGTCTGCCACCAGTGGTCGATGACGGCGGCGTGCGCGCCCTCGCCCAGCCCTCCGCCGATGTGTTCCTGCGCCCAGCGCCACGCTTCGGGGTTCAGGGCTTCCCCGGCGCAGGCGACGACGCGCAGGCGGGTCAGGTCGTGGGGGGCCAGGGTGTCGGCGCCGAGTTTCATGAACAGGCGCAGTGTGGTGGGCGCGGTGAACAGGATGTCCACGCCGTACTCCTGCACGGCGCGCCACAGGACGCCCGTGTCGGGGAAGTCCGGGGCGCCCTCGCGGAACAGGACGGTCGCCCCGGCGACCAGCGGGCCGTACACGATGTAACTGTGCCCGACGATCCAGCCGATGTCGCTGGTGCAGAAGAACACGTCGCCGCCGCGCACGTCGAACAGCTGGCGCAGGTGGTACGCGGTGCCGACCATGTACCCGCCGTGCGTGTGGATCACGCCCTTGGGTTTGCCGGTACTGCCGGACGTGTACAGGATGAACAGCGGGTCCTCGGCGTTCACGGTGACGGCAGGGGCGCGGCCGTGCGTGAACAGCGTCTCCCAGGGGACGGTGCGGGCGTCGTGTTCGCGCTGGTAGGTCTTGATGCGTTCCCACAGCACCAGGTGTTCCACGCTGCCCAGTTCGGCGATGGCCTCGGCGGCGATGGCGTACAGGTCCACCAGTTTGCCGCGCCGGTAGCCGACGTCGGCGGTGATGACCACGCGCGCCCCGGCGTCCGTGATGCGGTCGCGCAGGGCGCCCACGCCCAGCCCGGCGTACACGACCGAATGCACGGCGCCCAGGCGGGCGCAGGCGAGCATGGCAATCACGCCTTCCGGGGTCAGGGGCATGTAGATCACGACCCGGTCGCCGGGCTGCACACCCAGGTGCCGCAGTCCGGCGGCGGCGCGTTCCACCTGATCGAGCAGCAGGCCGTAGGTGTAGATCTGCCGCTCGCCGGTCTCGGACAGCCAGATCAGGGCGGCGCGGGTGCGGTTCTCGCCGCGTGCGTGGCGGTCCAGGGCGCTGAGGGTGATGTTCGTCTGCCCGTCTGCGAACCACTGCATGTCCGGGCGGTTCCAGGTGAGGGCGGTGGTGGGTTCCCTCGTCCACTCGTACTGCCGGGCCTGTTCCAGCCAGAAGCTGTCCGGGTCCTGCGCGGCGCGGGCGATGTCGGCCTCCGGGTCGCTGCGCAGGCGGCGCAGCACGCTGTCGGGGACGGGCCAGCGGTCGGGGCGGTGTGGGTCGGTCATGGGCGGTCCTCCAGTGGGGCAGGGGCGTGTCCGGCGGTTGGGTTGTGGAGTTGGGTTGTGGTGTGCCCCGTCAGTGTACGGCGGGCGGGGTGGGGGAGAGGTTGCCTGTGGGTGCGATCACCCGCCCGGGATTATGCTAAATACATAATCTATGCTATGATGTACGTATGAAAAACGCCCCGCTGACCCTGGAATTCGGCACCGTTCGTCTGCCCATCAGCGCGGACGGCCTGCTACACGCCCCCAGTGCCCTGACCCAGCTCGGCCTGAACGCCGCCGACCAGACCGCCGCCCTGGACGGCGTGAACACCCCGGAACGCGACTTCGGCGCCGGACCCGAAGCGACCCTGACCGTCGCCGACTTCACCCGGCTGGCCTTCACGCTGGACACCCCCCAGGCCCGCCGCTGGCGCAGACGCGCGCAGGACCTCCTGACCCACGCCATGCAGGGCGACGTGCGCCTCGCGGCCCAGATCGCCGAACGCAACCCCGACCCCGAAGCGCGCCGCTGGCTGGCCGCCCGCCTGGACAGCACCCACGCCCGCCGCGAACTGATGAGCACCGTCGCCCGGCACGGCGGCGCCGGAACCGTGTACGGGCAACTGGGCAGCCTCAGCAACCGCAGCGTGCTGGGCACCGACAGCGCCACCATCCGCCGCGAACGCGGCGTGAAACACACCCGCGACGGCCTGAACGCCACCGAACTGCTGCGCCTCGCGTACCTGGACACCGCCAGCGCCCGCGCCATCCAGGAACGCGGCGCGCAGGGCAACGCCGCCATCCTGCGCCTGCACGAATTCGTCGCCCGGCGCGAACGCCTCGGCTGGGAACTCCCGCTGCCCGGCGCGGCCGCCCCCTCACAGACCGGCTGAGCGGGCGGCGCCTGCGCGCCTCTCCCTCATGCTGGCCCGCTAGAATCCTGCTCGTGCCGCCCCTCCTGATCCGCCTCGTCCTTGCCGAGGTCACACGCTGGTACGCGGCGGGCGTGGCGCTGTTCCTGACCCTCCAGATGGTCGACGTGCTCAGCAGCACCGTCAGCAAACTCCTGACCTACCACCCGCCGCTCCTGAAGGGCGCCGCCGCGTTCCTGGCGATCCTGCCGACCATCCTGAACCGCGCGCTGGTGCTGGCCGTGCCCTTTGCGATCCTGCTGGCCTTCTCGCGCATGCAGCGCGACAGTGAACTCAAGGCCATCAGCGCGGGCGGCGTGCCCCCGCTGCGACTGGTGTGGCCGCTGGCCCTGCCGTTCCTGGCGGTGGCGGCCGTGGCGTTCGTGAACGCCGACCGGCTGGTGCCCGCCGGACTGGCCGCCTGGGACCGCGCGTGGTTCAGCATCTACGACATCCCCCCGCCCCCGCCCCGGCAGGAACGCTACACGTACGCCCCGCCCGGCGCGCTGTACTACGCCGGACGCATCGTCAGCGAACCCGGCGGCAGCACCGCGCAACTTCAGGGCGTGATGGTGCAGCGCGGCCAGGAAACCCTGACCGCCTCGGTGGGCAGCTGGGACACCCGGAACCGCACCTGGACGCTCACCACCCCCTGGATCACCCGCCCCGGCCAGCCGCCCCGCCAGAGCACCCAGTCCGTGACCGTCCCGCAGAACGACACCCTGCGCCCCCCACCCGGCAACGCCGAACAGGCCCCCACCGCCGACCTGCGCGCCCGCGCCGCCGACCCCGCCCTGCTGCCCGCCGACCGCCGCGCCGCCGCGTTCCAGCTGGCCCGCCGCGTGGCCGACCCGCTGACGGCCGTGGTGTTCGCCCTGGCCGCCGGGGCGCTGGGCCTGCTGCTGCGTAACCGCGCCGCCGCGTTCGCCGCCGTGCTGGTGTTCATCGTGACCTTCTACGTGCTGTGGAGCACCGTGCCGGGCCTCGCGACCGCCGGGGCGCTGAACCCCGCGCTGGCCGCGTGGCTGCCGAACCTCGCGTTCACGCTGCTGGCTGCCGCGCTCGCCTGGAGGCTCCGGTGAGAGGCCTGAAAACCTTCGAACGGTACGTCCTGAACGAGATCCTGCCGTTCCTGTTCGGCGCGCTGGCCGCCGTGATCAGCCTGCTGGTCGTCGGCAGCCTGGAAAAAGTCATCGCGCCGCTGCTCGCCAAGGGTGCTAACCCCGCCCTGGTGGCCCGCGTGCTGGCCCTGAACGTCCCAGAGGCCGCCGCGCAGGCCCTGCCCATCGCGCTGATGTTCGCCACGCTGCTGGGCCTGTCCCGCCTGGCCGCCGACAGCGAACTGAAAAGCGCGCTGGCCGCCGGGATTCCCGCCACGCGCCTGTTCCGCCCGGTCCTGGCGCTGGGACTGGCCGTGACCGTCCTGGCCTTCGCGCTCGGCGAGGGCCTCGTCCCGCGCGCCCGCACCGAGGCGCGCAAGGTGCAGCAGCAGATCGTGCTGGACAATCCCCGCGTGCTGGGCCTGAACGCCGCCGGGCAGAACGCCGTGCTGCGCGACTCGCTGGGCCGCGCCATCAGCATCGGGCAGATCCTGCCCGGCGGGGAACTGCGCGACCTGCGCGTCGTGACCATGCAGGCCGGACTGCCCCCCCGCGAGGTCATCACCGCCGCCAGCGGCCGCCTGCGCCCGGGCAGCACCGTCCTCGAACTGCGCGACGGGCAGCGCGTCACGTACCAGGACGCCCGGCCCGTCACGGTCCTGACCTTCCAGAGCGGCACCCTGCCCCTCCAGGACACCGGCACCGAACTCGGCGCAGAGGGCGGCGGCGACCTGAACCCCATCTACGAACCGCTGCCCACCCTGATCGCCCGCACGAACACCTACCGCGCGCAGGGCATCAGCGCCCCGGCCGACTTCACGGCGCTGCACCGCAAGTTCGCCGGGCCGCTGGCGGCGCTGGCCCTGGCGTTCTTCGCCGTGGCGCTCGCCGTGTTCAGTTTCCGCAGTGGCCGCGACCTGGGCCTGGTGTGGGCGCTGCTGCTGACATTCGCGTACTACGCGACCTTCAGCGTGTTCCGCATCATGGGCGAGAACGGCGCGCTGCCCGGCGCGGTCGCCGCCTACGCCCCGGACCTGATCGCCGTCGCGGCCGGCGGGGCGCTGCTGTGGCTCACCGCCCGGCGATAGACGGGACGCGGGAGGCGGGAATCCGGTAGGGTGCAGCATGTCCCCAACCAGAAGCACGGCCAGAAGCACGGCCGGACGCGCGGCCAACCGCTCGGCCCTGACCTGGGCAGCCCTGGCCACCGCCGGCGCCGCCCTGATCGCCCGGCAGGCCACCCGCCCCGCCCCGACCGACACCGAGACGCTGGACGCCACCCGCACCCTGCTGCGCGCCGCGCTGCCCAGCGTGCGCCCCTTCGACGTGCAACTCTGGAACGGAGAGGTCATCGCGGCCACCCGGCCCAGCCGCGCCCGCCTGATCCTGAACAGCCCGGAAACGCTGGGCCGCCTGCTGAAACTCCCGCTGGACATGGCCCTCGGCGAGGCGTACCTGCGCGGCGACTTCGAGATCGAGGGGAACATCGGGGACATCGCCGCCATCGCCGAGACCTTCGACGCGACCCTGAACCCCGCCGACGCGCCCGCCCTGCTGCGCGCCGCCGCCACCCTGCGCCGCCGCGCCGGGGCCACCCCGCCCATCGCCGTGACCGCCAGCCTGGAAGGCCCGCAGCACTCCCGCGAACGCGACCAGCAGGCCATCTCGTACCACTACGACGTCAGCAACGACTTCTACAAACTGTGGCTGGACCGGCGCATGGTGTACTCCTGCGCCTATTTCAGGGGCGGCACCGAGACGCTGGACGGGGCGCAGGAAGCGAAACTGGACCTCATCTGCCGCAAACTGCGCCTGCAACAGGGCGAGCACCTGCTGGACATCGGTAGCGGCTGGGGCGGCCTCGCCATTCACGCCGCGCAGCGCTACGGAGCGCGCGTGCTTGGCGTCACGCTCAGCGAGGCACAACTGCATGAGGCCCGCGCCCGCGCCGAGGCCGCCGGGGTTGCCGACCGCGTCACCTTCGAACTGCGCGACTACCGCGACGTGCTCGCCCACGCGCCCGAAGGCAGCTTCGACAAGATCGCGTCGGTCGGCATGGCCGAACACGTCGGCCGCCGGAACATGCCCACCTACTTCCGCGCCGCGTATACGGCCCTGAAACCCGGCGGCCTGATGATGAACCACGCCATCAGCGACGGCATCCCCCAGGCCCGCGTGCCCCTGTGGCTCCAGAGCGGCAACTTCGCCCGCCGGTACGTGTTCCCCGACGGCGAACTGCTACCCATCTGGGAAACCGTGAAACACGCCACCGAGGCGCAATTCGAGGTCCGCGACATCGAGAACCTCCGCGAACACTACGCCCGCACCCTCACCCACTGGGCCGCGAACCTCGAAACGCACCACGACGAAGCCCGCGCCGCCCTCGGCGAGCAACGCCACCGCCTGTGGCGCATCTACCTGGGCGCCACCTCCCACTACTTCGAGAAAGGCCACCTGGGCCTCTACCAGACCCTGCTGGCGAAACCCGACGAGCAACGCCGCGCCCACGTCCCCCTCAGCCGCGCGGACCTGTACGAGGGGTGAGCAGTTGATGGTTGAAGGTTGATGGACAGGGCTTTTCCATCAACCATCAACCTTCATCCATCAACTTTCCCTTGCGTGGCCTGGATGGCGGTCAGGGCGATGGTGTACACGATGTCGTCCACGAGCGCGCCGCGACTCAGGTCGTTCACGGGTTTGCGCAGGCCCTGGAGCATGGGGCCGACCGCGATGACGCCGGCGGCGCGCTGCACGGCCTTGTAGGTGGTGTTGCCGGTGTTCAGGTCGGGGAAGATGAACACGGTGGCGCGGCCCGCGACGGGACTGCCGGGCGCCTTGGCCTGCCCGACGGACAGGACGCTGGCGGCGTCGTACTGCATGGGGCCGTCGACCAGCAGGTCCGGGCGGCGTTCGCGGACCAGGGCGGTGGCGGCCTTGACCTTCTCGACGTCCTCGCCGCTGCCGGATTCCCCGGTCGAGTAGGACAGCATGGCGACCCTGGGCGTGATCCCGAAGGCGTGGGCGCTGTCGGCACTCTGAATGGCGATGTCCGCGAGTTCCTCGGCGTTCGGGTTGGGGTTGATGGCGGCGTCGCCGTACACGAGGACCTGTTCGGGCATCAGCATGAAGAACACGGAGCTGACCAGTTTCGAGCTGGGCGCGGTCTTGATGAGTTGCAGGGCGGGCCGCACGGTGTTCGCGGTCGTGTGGACGGCGCCGGATACCAGGCCGTCCACCTCGCCCAGCGCGAGCATCATGGTGCCGAGCACCACGCTGTCTTCCAGTTGCGCTTCGGCCTGCGGGGCGGTCAGGCCCTTGCTGCGGCGCAGTTCGACCATGGGTTCGACGTACTGCGCGCGGATGTCGTCCGGGTTCAGGATTTCCAGGCCGTCAGGCAGCGTCAGGCCCTGCCCCCCGGCGACCTGCCGCACGCGTTCCGGGTCGGCCAGCAGCACGCAGCGCGCGATGCCTTTCTCGGTGCAGCGGATGGCGGCCTTCACGGTGCGCGGCTCGTCGCCCTCGGGCAGCACGATGCGTTTGGCGGCCGCGCGGGCCTTCTGGATCAGTTCGTAGCGGAACGCGCTGGGCGGCAGGCGGCGGTTCCCGGCGATTTCCGGCACGCGCAGCCGCGCGCCCAGCGTGCCGATGTCCAGCCGGTCCGCGATGAAGTCCAGCATGCGGTCCATGCGGCCCGCATCGTCGTGCGGTACGCGCGGGTCCAGCCGTGAGAGGCGCGAGGCCGTCTCGAACGAGTTGGTACTGACGCGCAGCACGGGCAGGGTGCTGCTCAGGGCCGCGCGGCACAGCCGGTCGATGCTGTCCTCCGGGGCACTGCCGGACGTGAACATCAGCCCCGCCAGCGGCACGCCGCTCAGGTGCGACAGGGCCGCCGCCATGATCACGTCCTCGCGGTCGCCGGGCGTGACGACCAGCGCGCCCGGCACGAACAGGTGCGCCATCTTCGGCACGGTGCGCGCCGTGACGACCGTACTCGTCACGCGGCGCAGGCCCGCCTCGCCCTCGTTCACGATCTCGGCGCCCAGGTGCCGGGCGACGTCCAGCGTGCGCGGCGCGTTCAGGCTGCCGGACTGCGACACCACGCCCAGCAGCGGCAGCGTCCCGCCGCTCAGCACGCGGCTGCGGGCGCGCAGTTCCGCCATCAGCGTCCCGAAATCCAGTCCCGGCGGCGCGAAGTTCAGCACGTACCCGCTGAGGCCCGAGCCGTCGCTGCGGCGGTACGCCTGCGCCGCGATCTCCAGTTCGTCCGCCAGTTCCGCCGCGCCCACCCCCGCCAGACTGGACACCAGCACCGTGTCCGCCTCCAGGTTCCGCGCGAGACTGGCGTTCAGCGCCCCGGCGTACACGTTCCGTTCGTTCAGGGCGAGGCCCTCCACGACCAGCACGTCCGCGCCGCCCCCCGTGACCTGCCGGGCCAGCGTCACGACCGCCTCCATCAGGTCCTCCTCGGCCCCCAGGCTCAGTTGCTCCTCGGCGTGCGTGAGGGGAATCGGGTCGGGGGTGGGCAGGTGCGCCAGCGTCCGCGCGAAATGCACGCTGTCATCCGTGCGGGTTTCGTGCGTCTGCGCGATGGGTTTCAGGAACGCCACCTTCAGCCCCTGGCGTTCCAGCGCGCGGGTCAGGCCCAGCGCCGTGCTGCTCAGGCCCACGCCGTTGCGGGTCGGTGCGACGAACAGTGTTTTCATGCCTGGGCTCCCTTCAGCCCGGCCAGGACGTCCTGCGTCTGCCGGGCGATCATCAGTTCCTCGTTCGTGTTGATCACCAGCGCCGGCAGCGACCCTTCCGGACTGATCAGCCCGGACTCGCCGCGCACCGCCCGCGCGTTCAGGGCCGGGTCCACCGCCGCGCCCAGCACGCCCAGCCGCGCCAGGACCGCGCCGCGCACCGCCGCACTGTTCTCCCCGATGCCGCCTGTGAACACCAGCGCGTCCACGCGGCCCAGCGCGACTGCCATGCCCGCCATCTGCTTCGCGAGGCGGTACACGAACGCCTCGACCGCCAGCCGCGCGCCCGCGTGCCCGCGCGCCGCCGCTTCCTCCAGTTCCCGCATGTCGTTACTCAGCCCCGACAGGCCCAGCAGTCCGCTCTCGCGGTTCAGGGCGGCCGTCACCTCCGACAGGCTCAGGCCCGCCTGCCGCGCAATGAAATCATGCAGGCCCGGGTCCACGTCCCCGCTGCGCGTTCCCATGACCAGCCCTTCCAACGGCGTCAGGCCCATGCTGGTGTCCACGCTGCGCCCACCGGCCACCGCGCACACGCTGCACCCGTTTCCCAGGTGCGCCGTGACCAGATTCAGGTCCTCCAGCGGGCGGTCCAGCACCTGCGCGGCCTCCGCCGCCACGAACGCGTGACTGGTGCCGTGGAACCCGTAGCGCCGCACGCCATGCTGCCGGTACCACGCCTCCGGCACCGCGTACCGGAACGCCACCTCCGGCATGCTCTGATGAAACGCCGTGTCGAACACCGCCACCTGCGGCAGGTGCGGGAACGCCGCGCGCGCCGCCTCGATCCCCGCAATGTTCGCCGGATTGTGCAGCGGCGCCAGCGGCACACACGCCCGCACGGCGTCCAGCACCTCCGGCGTGATCAGCGCCGGCTCACTGAAGCGCTCGCCACCATGCACCACCCGGTGACCCACCGCGCCCACGTCGCCGCGCACGCCCAGCTCATCGAGCGCACCCGCGATCACCGCGAACGCCTCCGCGTACGTCCCGCCCGGCAACGCCACCGACCGCCGCCCCCCCGGCAGGTCCAGCCGCGCCGACGCGTCCCCCGACCCCAGCCGCTCGGCCAGACCCGACAGACCCACCGCCCCACTCCGAACGTCCAGCAACGCAAACTTCACGCTGCTCGACCCGCAATTCAGCACCAGAGTCCACATGCACCCATTCTGACAGCGCAGGCCAGGGCACACGGCCCCCCCCGTAACGAACGGTGCAGGTGGTGGTCCGTCATGACCGCAGCAGATCAGCGCTGTCAGGTCAGCGTCTGCGGGTCACGCGGCGCACGTCGGGCGTGCCGTCCAGGTGTTCGAGCAGCAGGATGGGCGCGGCGGGGTAGTCGGCGTACAGGCTCTCGCCCCATTCGATGACGCTCAGGCGGCTGCGTTCGATCAGGTCCTCGAGGTCCATCTCGTACAGTTCGTTCACGTCGCGCACGCGGTACGCGTCGACGTGCAGCACCTGTCCGGCCGGGGTGGGGTAGGCGTTCATGAGGGCGTACGTGGGGCTGGTGACGGTGTCGGTGAAGCCCAGCGCGGCGACCAGTCCCTGCGTGAGGCTGGTCTTCCCGGCGCCCAGTTCGCCTTCGAGGAACAGGACGCTGCCGGGTGGCAGGGCGGCCGCCAGTCGCGCCCCGAGCCGCTGCTGTTCGTTCAGGCCGCGTAGCAGCAGGACGTCACCCGGTTCGATCGGCAGGGAATCGGCGGTCATGCTGCCCAGTATGCCGGGCGGCAGGTGCCCAGTGGGCGGGGGGGGCGTCAGCTCTCGCCGGTGTCCAGCCAGGGGCCGACGCGTTCGTCCAGCGCGGTCCAGGTGACGGCGCGGCCCAGGCGCCACTCGCCGGGCGCGCTGCTGCGGGCCGACCAGACGTGCGCGGCGTCGTTCATGTCCAGGCGTTGCAGGCCGAGCGCGCTCGCCTGGACCAGCAGCGTGCCCATGCCCTGTGCGGCGGGGTCGTGCGGGCCGTGCTGAATCTGGCCGTTCAGGAACAGCCACGTTTCAACGGGTTCCTGCGCGGGCGCCGGTACGTCCGGCAGGGAGAACGACGCCGGGAAGGCCGCCGGTGCCGCCGCTGATGCCGGTGCGCTGGCCTGAGCGGCGGGGGCGCTGGTCGCGGCGGGCGTGATGGAGGACAGCAGCGTGTCGAACAGCGACGACGCGCTCTGGGCGGGCTGCCCGGCGTTCGACGGGGTGATGTTCACGGGCGGTGGCGCGGCGGACGGGTCGGGCGCGGCGGCGAACAGGTTGGTGTCGGTCGCTTCCTCGAAGTCGAACACGTCCAGCAGGCCGCTCAGGGCGTCCTGACCGAAGGTGGCGGTCACCTCCTGCGCGGCGCGGTACTCGGCGTGCGCTTCGGCCAGCAGGGCCTCGGCGTCCAGCAGCGTCTGCGCGTAGCGTTCGCGGGCCTGGGCGCTCATGCGGCCCAGGCGGCGCTGGGCGCGCAGCGTGTCGGCCAGTCGGCCCAGCGTCTGCGTGGTCTCGCCTGCCAGGTTGCGGACGGTGTCGTACTCCTGCACCACGCGGTCGGCGCGGGCGTCGAAGTCCTCGCGTTCCTGCGCGGCGGCGCCCATGCGGCGCTCCAGCAGACTCCACAGCGTCGCGACGTCCGGCTCCTGCCCCTGCGCCAGGGCCGCGCGGGCCTGCGCGAGCAGCGGCGCGAGTTCCGCGCTGGCGCCGGTCACGTTCCGCGCCGAGCGTTCGATGTCCAGCAGTTCGCGTTGCGTCGCCAGTTGCGCCTGCGCGTTCACGCCGGCCTGCAACGACTCGTGCATGGTCCGCAGTTCCTGCAGTTCGTCCGTGGCGAGACTGCCGATGTCCAGCAGGTGCCGCGCGGAATCCAGCGCGATGCGCATGTCCGCTCCGGCCGCCACGCCCGACAGGGCGGATTCCAGGCGCATCAGTTGCGTCTGCTGTTCGGCCAGCAGGGTGGTGCGCTCGAACTTCAGTTGCTCGCGCCAGTTCTCGACCGTGTCGGCCGTCAACTGGTTGCCGTGCTGCAGGTTGCGCAGCGCGTCGTGCTGGGCGCGCAGGTCCGGGCGGGCGTCCAGCAGGGCCGTGAACTCGCGTTCCAGCTTGCCGAGTTGCTGCGCGGCGTGCGCCTGTTCCAGCGCCAGCACGCGCGCCTGCGCTTCGGGGTCCAGGATGGTCGCGGACGTGGGAATCTCGGCGTTGTCGACGTTCTCGACGGTCTGCACCACCGAGGACTCCAGCAGTTTGCGCAGGTTGAAGGTGATGTTCCGCGCCCGCTCGACCTCGCCGGGCAGCAACGTGCCCTGCTGCTGCGCCTCGTCGATCTGCCCGATCAGGGTGTCCAGGCGGCGGACCTCGCGGCCCCCCATGCCCTGCACGCGCGCGAACGTCGCCTTGAGTTCCGCGAGGTCCTGCGCCTGCTCGACCAGTCCCTCGCGCAGGCGGCGGTCCATCACCTCGATCAGGTTCTGCCCTTCTAGGACCAGGGCGCTGATGTCGCGCCCCTCCTTCTCCTCCTGCTTGGCGACGCTCAGCACGCCACGCAGCCGCTGCGTTTCGGGCCAGTCGAAGTACAGCGTGAACCGCCGCGCGCCCTCCTCCAGGCCCACCAGGGAACTGATGGTCGGGGTGGGCAGCTGACGCTCCTGCGTGGTCTTCATCAGCTCGTTCAGCACTTCCGACACGCGTTTCTTGGCCAGCGGGGCGGGCACGCTCAGTTGCAGTCGCTTGAACACCTCACGCTTGAGGATGTCCTCGAGCACCTGCACTTCCAGGTGGTCGAGGCTGCTGCCCCGCGCCTGCGCGGCGTCCTGAAGGATGCGTTCCAGCGCGCGCGGCGACACCAGGTCGCCCAGCATCTGGACCGGCAGGCGGTGCAGGGAACCCCCGGCCATCAGACTTCCTCATCCCAGTCGATGCTGGTGTGCTGCGTGGCGTTCTGCACGCTGGGTTTGGCGGTGCCCAGCAGTCCGAACTGCTCGCACAGGCCCCGGAACCCGAAGGCCATCAGGCCCAGCGCGGCGGCGCTGAGGACCGCCCAGACCGGCAGCGCGTACGCGCCCTGCGAGAGCGTCAGGTTCAGCAGGTTGCGCAGCGGCGCCGCGCCGAACAGGTCACCGAAGGCCCCCAGCAGCCCGAACAGGCCCTCCAGGAACAGCGGCAGCATCAGCAGGCCCAGCCCCACCATGATCGCCCGCCAGTAGGTGTTCCGCCCGCCGAACGCGAGGTTCAGCAGGTACAGCGGCAGGACCGTCAGGCCCGCCAGCAGCGCGAAGATCAGCACGCGCAGCCACCCGCTGAACCAGCGGGACACCCCGGCGCTCGCGCCGTCCAGCGCGCTGACGGGACGGCCCGCCGCGGCGTTCTCCACGTTCGCCAGCGACGCGATCAGGGCCTGCACGTCCGTGGGACGCAGGGCGCTGCGACCCTGCGCGGCCGACACGGCCCCCTGAAGGCGGTCGAATCCGGCCGCGTTCCGCAGCGCCGCCGGGGCGCCCGCCAGGGCTGCGCTCGCCTCGGCCAGCGCCTCGCGGGCCGTGGCGTTGTCCGCGTGCCCGGACGCCGCGAGGGCGCGGCCCAGCGCCACGTACGCCGCACCGGCACCCGCCGTCGCCTCCGCTGCGGGCGTCTGCGTCGCCGGTGACTGCGTGGCTGGTGACTGGGTGGCCGGGGTCTGGGTATCCGGGGTCTGGGTGCCTGGCGTGACCGGAACGGGCGTCACGGTGGGCGCCGCGCCCCCGGCCGCCGGTTTCGTTCCTGCCGGAGTCGCCGCCGGTGGGGTCGCCAGGGTCGCCGCGAAGGCCGCCGTGCCCGAACGCAAGGCCGTCAGCGACGTTCCCAGCGCCGCCGTGTCACCCGACGTCAGTTGCCGCAGCGCGTCCCCGAACTGCGAGACCTTCAACTCGCCCGCCCCCGCCGAATCCTGCACCACCGTGAACCAGCTCGTCGCGCGCGCCAGGTTCACGTACGACGCCGTGCTCTGCGTGGGCCGCGCCGACGCCAGACTCGCGCTGACCTTCTGCACCGCCGCCCGCTGAAGCCGCCACGCCGTGCGCTCCAGCCGCCCGGCCTTCGCGTCACTGCCCAGCACCTGGAGCGCCTGCGCGTTCAGGCCGAACTCGCGGCCCAGCAGCTGAAGTTGCGCCGCGCCGTTCGCCGGGGCGTCCGACAGCAGCGACAGCGTCTGGTCGTACAGCGCCTTGCGCATCAGCCCGCGCGCCAGCAGCACCTGCGCCTCCAGTTCCGCCGGGGTGCGGCCCAGCGCCGCGCGGGAACTGCCCAGCGCGTCTTTCAGGCCCGACACGATCTGCCGGTTGCGGATGGTGGGCGCCAGCGTATCCAGCGCCGACTGCGCCGCGTCCAGGCGCGTCAGGGCCGCCTGCGCCGACGTGCCGCGCGCCGTCACCGCGCCGTCCAGGTTCTGCGCCAGCGCGTTGTACGCCGCGAGATCCTGCGCGCCCGCCCCGCCCAGCCCCAGCGCCGCGAGGGCCAGCAGCGTCATGGGCGCGCGCACGCGGCCCGTCCGGTCATCCTGAATGGACAGCCTCACGCCGCCACCCGCAATTGCTGAAGTTCCACAAGAAGTCTCCCCACGTTCGCTTGAGAATTGGCCACCACCGCCACGCAGTACCCACCCAGCGGGCACATGCACACCGTCTGACCACCCAGATCCGCCGACATCAGCCGCAGCGCCCGCTTCTGGAACAGCATCGCGCTCGCCGCCACCACACTGCCCAGCCCCGCCGGGTCCTTCACGGCCCGCGACCGCAGCACCTCACCACTGGAACGGCACACCATCACGCCCTGCACGCCCGACAGTTTCCCCAGCAGCTGAATCAGGGCGTCCTGATCCAGCGTGGTCGACAGGTCGTACGCACGGCCCTCCAGCATCCCGCCGTACTCCGGGTCCTCGAACTCGAAATCGTCCGCGCTGAGCATCAGGTCATTCCAGACGGTTGTGGCGCCCCCGGCGTCATCCCAGGTGGCCAGCGGCACGTTCTGCGTGAACAGCGTCGGCGCTTTCGGGTACTTCGACTCCAGTTGACCCGACAGGCCCTGCAACTCCCGCCGCGCCCGCGCCGACGGCATCACGGTCGACAGGCGCGCCAGCAGCGGCCCCGAGATCAGTTGCTGCATCTCCTGCGCCGACACCGTATCAGGCGCAATGTTCTGCTCGCGCAGCACCGCGCGCAGCATGGTCTCGGCAGCCCGTTCGGAAACAACGCCCGACAGGGCGCGGACGGTCATGGTGTACACAGCGTTCGTCATGAAGAACCTCAAGGGAGTATAGGTAGGCCGAGCTTACATTTTTATCTCACGTTTACATGCCCTGCGTGCGGGCGTTCCCGTCCACAGGCGACCCTGCTATAATCCCCGCTGCGCCGCTGCCGCGCCCCCAGTCGGCACTCGTAGCTCAGTTGGATAGAGCGGCCCCCTCCTAAGGGGCAGGCCACTGGTTCGAATCCAGTCGAGTGCACCAGAAAAAACCCCGCCTAGCGCGGGGATTTGTTTTCTTCGGCTTACGCCAATCGAGACACAGGACCAACGCGGGACCAACCGGTGTCAGTAGCAGAGCGTCGTGCTCTTGGATATTTCCCACTTGGTTCCGTCGCGCTCCTTGCCTGAGCTGCCGATCACAGAGAGCCAAGGGAAATCCATCTCAATAATCGACGCATTAGTTTTTGACCAGAAAATGACTACGTAGCTAGAGAAAGCGCTGTAATCGAAGCTTTTGGTTGCTTGGTTTAGTTCGGTGCCCTTGTAAAGAACCGCGTCAACCTTATAACCCTTCGACCATCCGCTATTTGTGCGGTATTTCGCGCATACGGATACCCGTTCGGCGGCAATGGCATTTCCCAACATCAGAAACGCTGCGATGGCCAGAAATTTTTTCATAGCTTCACTATTACCTTTTTTGTTGTTTTGTTGTCACGCGTGCCTGACGCGGCGGAGATTAATTCACCACCCTGAGCCGCGCCTTGACTAGGTCGGACAGGTTCACGGCCCACTCTTCATGCTCGCTCTGGTAGACGGTGCGGTACACGTCAGCCGTGAAGCTGGGCCGCGAGTGCCCCAGCTTCTCGCTCACCACTTCCAGCGGCACACCCCGGCGCAGCATCAGCGAGGCGTGCGTGTGCCGGTAGCCGCGCCTTGCGAGTGAGGGGCTGCTATGTAGTTAGGTATTCAGCGTTTCGGGAATATGCCAACACTGCACTTTGTGATGGCAGGCCACTGGTTCGAATCCAGTCGAGTGCACCACGCAGCGCCAAACCAGAAATGCCGGACCCCTCATCGCTGAGCGGGTCCGGCTTTTTCAGAGCGTGTGGGGGTTACAGGACGCTCTTGACGACCTTGACGACGTTGGCGACGCTGAAGCCGAACTTCTCGAACAGCACGTCGGCGGGCGCGCTGGCCCCGAAGGTGTCCATGCCGATGACGGCGCCGTCGGTGCCGACCCACTCGTACCAGGGGCCCTTGCTGGCGGCCTCGATGGCCACGCGCTTGACGCCGGGCGTCAGGACGCTGTCGCGGTAGCTGCGGTCCTGCGCGCGGAAGACTTCCATGCAGGGCATGCTGACCACGCGCGCCTGGATGCCCTCGGCGGCCAGGGATTCGGCGGCGTTCAGGGCGAGGCTGACCTCGCTGCCCGACGCGATCAGGATGACCTGCGCGCCTTCCCCGTTGGCGCCCTCGGCGTCACGCAGCACGTACGCGCCTTTCTTCACGCCGGCGTGGTTGCGGGGCAGGATCGGCAGGTCCTGGCGGGTGAGGGCCAGCGCGGTGGGGCCTTTGTCGTACTCGAGGGCCATCTGCCACGCGGCGGCCGTCTCGTTGGCGTCGGCGGGGCGGATGACGTGCGCTCCGGGCACGGCGCGCAGCATGGCCAGCTGGTCGATGGGCTGGTGGGTGGGGCCGTCTTCGCCCAGGCCGATGGAGTCGTGCGTCAGGACGAACGTGACGGGCTGCATCTGGATGGCGCTGAGGCGGAAGGCGGGTTTGAGGTAGTCGGCGAACACCAGGAACGTGCCGACCAGGGGGCGCAGGCCGCCGTAGAGGCTCAGGCCGTTGGCGGCGGCGGTCATGCCGAATTCACGCACGCCGAACAGGACGTTCCGGCCGGCCATGGAGCCGCTCTGCATCTCGCCTGCGTCCTTGATGGTGGTCTTGGTGCTGCCGGACACGTCGGCGCTGCCGCCCATCAGGCCGGGCACGGCGGCGGCCAGGGCATTGATGATCTCACCGCCGGCGTTGCGGGTGGCGACGGCCTTGCCGCCGACCTCGTAGCTGGGCAGCACGTCGCTGAGGTTGGCGGGCAGTTCGCGGGCCAGCAGGGCGTCCACTTCGGCGGCCAGTTCGGGGTGCGCGGCGCGGTAGCCGTCCATCAGGGCGTTCCAGTCGGCTTCCAGTTTGGCGCCGCGTTCCGTGGCGTCCATGTGGGCCTTGACTTCTTCGGGCACGGTGAAGGGCGGGTATTCCCAGCCGAGCGCGGCCTTGGTGGTCGTGACGCCCTCGGCGCCGAGGGGTTCGCCGTGCGCCTTGCTGGTGCCGGCGCGGGGGCTGCCGAACCCGATGACGGTACGCACCTGGATCAGGGTGGGGCGGTCGCTGGTGTGCGCCTCGCGGATGGCGGCGCGGATGGCATCGAGGTCGTTGCCGTCGGCGACTTTCAGGACGTTCCAGCCGTACGCCTCGTAGCGCTGGGCGGTGTTCTCGCTCTCGGCCTTGAAGGTGGCGGTGTCCAGCTGGACTTCGTTGTCGTCGTGCAGCCAGATCAGTTTGTTCAGGCGCAGGTGGCCGGCCAGGGCGGCGGCCTCGTGGTTCACGCCTTCCTGCAGGTCGCCGTCACCGAGGATGGAGTACGTGTGGTTGTCGAAGATGGGGAAGTCGGGGCGGTTGTAGCGCGCGGCGAGGTGCGCTTCGGCCATGGCCATGCCGACGGTCATCGCGGCGCCCTGCCCGAGCGGGCCGGTGGTGGCGTCGAGGCCGGGGGTGTGGAAGAACTCGGGGTGGCCGGGGGTCTTGCTGCCCCACTGGCGGAAGTTCCTGAGTTCCTCGAGGGGCATGTCGTAGCCGGTGAGGTGCAGCAGGCTGTAGATCAGCATGCTGGCGTGCCCGGCGGACAGCACGAAGCGGTCGCGTCCGGCCCATTCCGGGTGCGTCGGGTTGAAGCGCAGGAAGTCCTGCCACACCGCGTACGCCATGGGTGCGGCGCCGAGGGGAGCGCCTGGGTGGCCGCTGTTGGCGGCCTGCACGGCGTCGATGCTCAGGGTGCGGATGGTGTTCACACTCAGCTGGGGGATGTCGCTGGACATGTTTCGTATCCTACCCCGAGAAGAGTATGTGTACTGTGTACACTTATGGGAACACCTTCACAGTCCCATAGATAGGCCCTGCCGGGCGCTCCCGTGGGCTGCCGCGCAGGGCGTCCAGTCTGCCTGCCAGATGGCCCGGGTGCGGGCAGAAACGGGTGCGGGCAGAAAAGGGCCGCCCGGCGTGGTAACGGGCGGCCTGACTGGGCTCTGTGAGGGTGTGGGGCTGGCCGCGCAGGGTCCGTGGACCTGATCTGGGGCCGCAATCCGTCCTGGGGTGCAGGCGCTCCGACGTCGCCTCCGTTCCGGTAAGCACATAATACGCCATGAGCGTAATAAGATCAATCCCTTCCGTGAATAGAGCCTGAGTATGCGGGGCGGTGCATCTTCACCGAACATCCATCAAAGACCGGCAGTAGCGGGACGGGCGAACTAGCCACGCACGCCGCATATGCACAGACCAGACCACCGCACGCCCGGCGGTACGCCAGAATGCCTACCCGCCCGGTTCGCCTCCAGGGGACCGCGCCGGGCACCATGACCGCATGACCCACGCGAAACACCCCACCGACCACCTGCCCACCCTCCGCCCGTTCCGCGCCGCCGACGCGTCATCGGTCGCCCACCTCGTGACCGAGGGCGTGCGCGGCCACTGGACGTACACCCCCGAACACTTCCGGGAGGCGCAGCCCGGCACCCGCCCCACCCGCCTCGTCGCCGAGCAGGGCGGCGTGGTGGTCGCCACCGCGCGCCTCGCACCATTCGGGGAGGGCGTGCCGGACGCCCTGCGTCTGGACGTCGCCGGGGATGGGGCATGCTTCACGCCGCTGCTGCTGGCCCAGCTGGCCGAGGCGCCCGGCGGGTTCCGGCGCGTGCTGGGCGTCACCCGCGAGGACTTTACCGAGCAGATGACGTTCTTCGCGGCGGCCGGGTTCCGCAACGCCTGGCAGTCCTGGGGCGCGCACCTGGACCTGACCACCTTCGACCCCGCCCCCTTCGAGGCAGGGCAGGAACGGCTGTTCCTCGCCGGGTACGAACCCGAACGCCTGAACCCGGACGCCCCCGACGCCGACTGGGACGCCCTGTACGACCTGCACCAGACTGGCGTGCGCGACCAGCCGCGCAACCCCACCACCACGCCCGACCCCCTCACCCGTGATGCCCTGCGCGACGTGATCCGGCGTGAGGAGGCCGCGTTCGTGACCCGCTGGCGCGGCCAGATCGTCGCCCTGACCCGCCTGACCCCACGCGGCCCGGAAGTGGACAGCGAGGGCACCGTCACCCACCCGGATCACCGCCGCCGGGGCGTGATGACCGCCCTGAAAGCCCACGCCCTGACCTGGGCGAAAGGAGAGGGACTCGCGTACGCCGGGACGGGCGGCACGGTCCTGAACCTGCCCATGCTGCGGGTGAACACCCGCCTGGGCTACCGCACGGAACGCATGTGGATCACCTGGGAGAAAGACCTCTGAGCACAGGCAAACGCTGCATACCCCGCCCGGCCGCCCCCACAACAGGAGCGTGCCAGGGCGGGTTTTCCGGCGCCCGTGCATAGGCTTGACGATCCCTGCATTCCGGGGTATTCTGTTCCTATCAATCGAAAGAAACCCCGCCGCCCGTAAGAGGCGGATTTTTTATTTGTTCCCAGCGCCCTTCCGGCCGGGTTCCGGCGGGGCGAACTGCGCCGCGCCGCCCGCCGCATCGAACTCTGCCTGAAGGTCGGCCACGGGCCGCTCCGGGCGGCTGGCCGGATCGCCGGGCAGGGTCCTGGCGAAGACCTCCAGCGCGTCCGTGTACCCGTCGCCGTCGGCGTCCCCGCCCGATTCGAGCAGCACTGAGAGTGCCTGCGGGAACTTCACGGCGCGGCCCGCCTCCGCCTCGCTGCGGAACGTCGCCTGGATCGCCTGCCCGAACGGATTCCAGGGCGCGCCGCCCGACTCGCGCACGTGGCAGTACGTGCAGGGCATCACGCGGCGGTCCAGCTGCCACAGGTCGTTTCCATCCGTCAGGTGCAGTTGCGGCGCGGCCTGCAGGCGGTACTTCGGGAGGGCCAGCGCCGCGCCGCCCAGCAGCGCCGCCAGCGCCAGCGTCACACGGCGCGCGGCACTCATGCCAGCCAGCCCGGACCCCGGAAGTCGCCGTTCAGGATCTCGCGGGCGTTCAGGTCCAGCCAGCCGCTCAGGGCCTCGGCGTACACGCCCCGGAAATCCTGCCGGTACTTGATGTCTCCGTCCGACAGGTCCTCCAGGTCCGGGCTGCTACCGTGCACGCCGCCCCTGACGCCGCTACCGAGCGCGAACATCACGCTGCCCTTGCCGTGATCGGTGCCGGCGCTGCCGTTCTCGGCGACGCGCCGCCCGAACTCGGAGAAGCCCATGACGACCACGTTCTCGGCCAGTCCCTGCCGTTCCAGGTCCGCGTGGAAGGCCGCGAGACCCGACGCGAGCGTGCCCAGCAGTTCGTCCTGCTCGGCGCGCTGCCCGGCGTGCGTGTCGAAGCCGCCCAGCGACACGTACAGCACCCGCTGCCCCACCCCGGCGGCGATCAGGCGGGCCGTGTCGCGCAGCTGCGCAGCGAATCTCCCTTCCGGGTACGTCGCCCCGGCCCGGTACTTCTGAGCGTTGGCCTGCACGCGCGCCGTGTTCTTCATCATCTGCCGCGTCGCCTGCGTCAGGAACGCCGCCTCACCGCTCCTGGCGGCGTCCAGCATGTCCCCGAACGCGCCGCCCAGCCCCTGCGGGAGTTTCAGCTGGAAGGAATCCACCGCGTCGATGCTGGGCAGGCTGAACTCGCTGGCCCGCAGCGCCTGCGGCGTGGCCGCGCCGATGTTACTGGCGCAGAACGGATCGCCGATGCTCTCGGCCAGACGGCCGATCCAGCCGTCCGACTGCGCCTGCGAGGGGTCCGCCGTGTGCCAGATCGCCATGCTGGCAAAGTGACTGCGGTTCGGGTTGGGGTAGCCCACGTTCTCCATCCAGGCGAGGCGGCCACTGTCCCAGAGGCCCATCAGCGGCCGCAGCGCGGGGTGCATGCCCAGGTCCGGCGTGAGGGTCAGCACGTCCTTCTTCGGGATGGCGATGGTGGGCCGCGCGGCGTAGTACGCGCCGTTGCTGTACGGAACGAGGGTGTTCAGGCCGTCGTTCCCGCCGGTCAGCTGAATCACGACCAGGGTCTTGCTGCCGCTGGCCTGCGCGGCGGCGCGCGCCAGGAAACCGGGCATGCCGGTCGTGGCGGCGGCCGCCAGGGCGGAGAGTTTCAGGAAATCACGTCGGTTCGTCACGGATAAAACCTCCCGGAAGGTTCATGTTCAAAGCAAAGAAGAATGATTGGACACGGTGCCCACAGCCCACAGCCCGGTCAGGGTCAGGCCAGCTGGAATTCAGGACTGGTCAGGTGCAGGTACGTCGCCTGTCTTGGGTTCAGCTTCAGGGTGGCGGCCGCGCCGGGCGGGCGTTCCAGGCCGGTCAGGGCCAGCGCGGACGGCGCGGCCGTCAGGGGCGGGGCCTTGCTGCCCAGCGTCAGGGCCGCCGCGAGTTGCAGGCGCAGCAGCAGGGTGGTGTCGTTGATCCACTCGCGCCCGCCGTCCCAGCCCTTGACGTTCTCGGGTTGCAGCAGCACCTGCCCCATGCGTCCGGCCGTCTGCGTGAGGTTCAGCAGGGCCTTTGCTTCCAGTTTCGGTTGCCCCAGGGTGCGCAGCGCGCCCACCACGAACTCGACCGGACTGCGGATGATCCGGGCGCGGCTGGCGTAGAAGGCCTCGCTGGACAGCAGTTCCTCCAGCACGGCCCGCACGTTCCCGTTCGTGCGCCGCCACGTCTCGGCGCTGCCCTGCACGGCCGCCCCGTCCGGCGTGTCGGCCAGGAACGCGCGGTGCAGTTTGCGGCTCACGAACACGGCCGTCTGCGGGTGCGTGGCGGCCAGCCGGATCACGTCCTCGCCGCGCAGCGGGCCGCTCTGACCCAGGTACGTCTTGCGGCCCGCGTCGTGCTGCCGTTCGTTGAACACGAACCGGGGCGCCTGCCGGTAGTTCTGGTTGCCGCGCCCACCCTCGAAGGTCCAGCCGGTCAGGGCGCGCGCGCCCTCGCGCACGTCATCCTCGGAGTACGGCCCGATGCCGGTCGTGAACAGTTCCAGCAACTCCCGGCTGAAATTCTCGTTCGGTTTCCCCCGCCGGTTCTGATCGTTGTCGAGGTACCGCAGCATCGCCGGGGCCTGCGCGACCTCCAGCGTGAACGCCCCGAAACTCGTGGTCGCCGCGTGCCGCCGCAGCAACCCCAGGTACCCGGCCAGCGCATGCACGTTCCGGACCTTGTCGGTGCCGATCACGAAGTGATTACTCCAGGTCAGGGCCAGTTTCTCGCGCAGTGGGTGCGGGCCGTACACCAGTTCGAACAGCCACGCGCCGCGCGTCAGCTGAATCATCGGCCCCGGCCCGGCCCCCTGCATGGGATCGAAGGGATTGCCGGGCGCGGTCTTCTGATCGAACGCCAGGGCCTCGCGCGCGACCGTGCGGGCGTCCTTGCCCACCAGCGCGCGGATCTGCGCGTCGGTCGCGCCGAACGCCGTGCGCCGCAGGAAGTGCGCGGCGTCCTCGGCGCTCAGGGGGCGGGTCAGGGGAGTCAGGGTCATGAGGTCTCCTTGAAACGGGTGGTGCCGTGGAAGCGGGTGGTGCCGGGAGCCTTGATGTGGGTGCTCTACGGGTTAGAGTCGCCCGGCCCCGCAAAAGTTCCCAGGGTGTCCGCCGAGGCCCGCCGCACCCCCGCGAGCGCCGCGCGCAGCGCGTTGTCCGGGAGGTTTCCGACCAGCCACACGAACACCTTCCCCACCCGCCGGGAGGCCACGCCCGGCGCGGCCCGCACGTCCTGCGGGGCGACCACCAGCGCCAGCACGTTCAGACCGTCACTCAGGGTCACCTCGGCGCCGCCCGCCACGCGTGAGCGCACCGCGACCGGCGCGAACCCCGCCGGGAACCGCAGGCCCGGCAGCGCCCCGGTCACGGCGGCCCGCAGCCCCGCCGGAATGGCCGGCACCGCCGCCGCGACCTTCACCGGCGCGGCGTTCACCTTCAGGAACGCGGCGCGGCGCACCACCGCGCCGTCCGCGCGGCGTTCCTCGAAGGCCAGCGGCACGTTCCATGCGCGGTCCACCCACAGCGACCAGTGGCCCGCGCCGCCCACCTTCGGCATCAGGTCGAAGCGCACGGCGTCCCGGCCCGCCACGGACTGCGGCCCGGCGTTCACCACCGCGAAATTCTTCAGCAGCAGCGCGGGGCGCACCGCCACGACCGGCAGGGCGTTCGCAGTGTGGGTGGGCACGGCGCGCGGCGGGAACAGCACCGTCACCTCGGCCTGCCCGCGCGCCGCGAGCGTCCGCGCCCGCTTCAGGGCCGCCAGCAGGTCGTCCGTGTCGGTGGCGTGCGCCGCGCCCCCCAGCGCGGCGAGCAGCAGGGCGGTTCCCGGCAGCGCGGCCCGCCTCACCAGCCCTCTCCCCAGGCACTCTGGTACGCGTCGTACGCCGCGCTGCTCGGCAGGGCCGGGGCGGGGCGCAGCACGGTCAGGCCCGCCACGACCGCCGCCGAGGCCAGCGCCGCCGACACCCACCCGGCCCGCCGGGTCCGGGCCCGCTGCTGCCGCGCCGCCTCCTGCCGCGCGCGGTGGGCCGTCAGGAACCGCCCGGCCGCGCCGGAGTCCTCGGGCGTCAGGGTGCGGGCCTGTGCCAGCAGGGCGTCCAGTACGGGGTCAGGCAGCGCAGGGTCAGGCAGGTCATTCGGGTGTGGGTGGTCAGTCATGGGGGGTCACTCCGGCGCGGGTCAGCCACGCCCGCAGGGCCGCGCGGCCCCGGCCAATGCGGCTCTTGACGGTGCCGAGTTCCGCGCCGGTCAGCGCGGCGATCTCGGCGTACTCCAGGCCCGACACCTCGCGCAGCGTCACGGCCTCGCGCTGCTCGGGCGGCAGGGTCCGCAGCGCCGCCGAGAGCTGCTCACGCAACTGCGTGACCTCGGCCGCGCGCGTCAGGTTCTGCGCCGAGGCGGGTTCCGGCGCGTCCTCCAGCGGCACGTCACGCCGCCGCCCCAGCGCCCGGGTGCAGGCGTTCAGGGTGATGCGGTGCAGCCACGTACTGAACTGCGCGTCGCCCCGGAAGCCCCGCAGGCCCCGGTGCACGGCCACGAACACGTCCTGCACGACCTCATCCGCCGCGCCCGGCCCGACGTTCAGGGCCGCCAGCCGGTGCACGGCCGGAGCGTGACGGGTCACGAGCACCTCGAAGGCCCGTTCGTCCCGCACGGCCAGCCGCGCGAGTTCCGGGTCAGACAGGGCATCCAGGGGGTCATTCAAGGTCACCTCATACCTTAGAGTCACGGCCCGCCCAGAAAGTTCCGCCGCCCGTCCGCCCCGCACCCCCCGGCTACACTGATGGGCATGACCGCCCGTCCGCTCTCGCCCTCCGCCGAGGATTACCTCAAGCACCTGCTGCGCCTCGGGCAGACCGGGAAGGTCAGCACGCAGGCGCTGGCCGACGCCCTGAACGTCGCGCCCGCCAGCGCCACCGGCATGCTGCGCAAACTGACCGAACAGGGCCTCGTGTCGCACGCCCCCTACCAGGGTGCGCGCCTGACCGCCGAGGGCGAACGCGTCGCGCTGGAAGTCCTGCGCCACCACCGCCTGCTGGAACTGTTCCTGCACCGCGCTCTGGGCGTCCCGCTGGACGAGGTGCACGAGGAAGCCGAGCGGCTCGAACACGCCCTGAGCGAACGCCTGGAAGCCCGCATCGCCGCGTGGCTGGGCGACCCCACGCACGACCCGCACGGCGACCCGATCCCCACCCTGGACGGCGAGATGCCCACCCGCCCCGAACGCCGCCTGTCGCAGCACGCCGTGGGTGACGAGGTAACCGTGGCCCGCATCCCGGACGCGGACGCCGCGCAACTGCGGACCCTGATGCACGTCGGCCTGACCCCCGGCGCGACCCTGGCCGTGCGCGAGGTGGACGCCGCGCTGGGCACCCTGACCGTCTGGGTGGACGGCCACACCCTGACCGTGTCGCTGGGCGTCGCCGCGCAGATTCACGTGCACACCCCCTGATGCGTGACCAAGTGCGGGCCGCGCACCTGGCCCTGACGTTCCTGACAACCCTGCCGCTGCCGCACGTCACGGAGGTCCGGGACGGCGATTTTGCGCGGGCCAGCGCGTACTACCCGCTCGCCGGGTACGCCGTGGGCGGCGCGGTCTCGCTGCTGCTGTGGCTGAACGTGCCGCTGCCGGTCGGCGTGACCGCCGCGCTGGGCGTGGGCGCGTGGCTGCTGCTGACCGGCATGCTGCACTTCGACGGACTGGTGGACAGCGCCGACGCCCTGTTCGCCATGAAGACCCCCGCCGAGCGGCTGGTGATCCTGCGCGACGTGCACGTGGGCGCGTTCGGACTGGCGACCGGGGGGCTGTCCCTGCTGCTGCTCTGGAGCCTCCTCTCGGCGCCGATTCCGCCGCTGGCCCCGCTGGTGGCGGCCGTCGCCGCGCGGACGCTGCTGCTGATTCCCATGAACACCTACCCCGCCGCGCGCGCCGAGAGCCTGGGAGCCCGCTCCCGCGAGGGCCGCACCTGGGCCGCGCTGCTGATCGCCGCACCCACCCTGCTGATCCCCGGCGCGTGGGTCGCGTGGCTGGCTGCCCTGGCGGGCGCGCTGCTGGTCGCGGCGTTCGCGGCGCGGCGGCTGGGCGGCGGCCTGAACGGCGACACCTACGGCATGATCGTGGTGACGGCAGAACTGCTCGCGCTGGGCGCGTTCGCCTGGGGCCGCTGAGCTTGACATACGGAATGAAATTGGCGCCCTTCCACCGTGATCGCGTTCCGTTGTCCCCTCTCCCCCTGCGGGAGAGGGAGGGAGGAGCGCAGCGACGGAAGGGTGAGGGGGCCACCGGGCGACTTTGAATGACGAGGAATCACTTGAATCCCGTATCAGGCCTGACGCTGCATCTGGTGCGCCACGCCCCTACCCTCCCGAACGCGCAGCGCCGCTACCCGCACCCGCACGAGGACGCCCCCCTGACAGAGGCCGGGGAGGTGCTGGCCCGCCGCCTCGACCTGCCCCGGAGCGCGCTGGCGTTCACGTCCCCGCTGGGCCGCGCCCGGCAGACCGCGCGACTGGCCGGATTCCCGGACGCCCTGCCCCAACCCGCGCTGGCCGAGGCAAGGTTTGGCGTGATGGCCGGGCACACCTGGGCCGAACTGGAAGCCGTACACGGCGACGCGCCCCGCACCTGGATCGACGCGCTGAGCGACCCCCGCAGCTCCCACGGCCCCCCCGGCGGCGACACCGGGCAGGGCTTCCACGCGCGGGTGCAGGCGTGGCTGGACACCCTCCCGGCGGGCGAGGTGGTGGCCTTCACGCACGCCGGACCGCTGCTGGCCGCGCTGCGCCTCACCGTGAACCTGTCTGCCGTGGCCACGCCGCCCGGCACGGTCGCCACCCTGCGCCGCGAAGCCGGACACTGGTGGCTGACCGCGCTGCGGCCGCCCACCTGACGCGGCACAATGCCCCCTGATGCATCCTGACCTGACGGCCCTCCTGACCGCCATCCAGCCTGCCGACGCCGACGCGATGGCGCGCGCACGGGACCGGCAGGCGCAACTGACCAAACCGGCCGGGGCACTGGGCGACCTGGAAGACCTCGCCGTTCGCCTCGCGGGCGTGCTGGGCACTGAGCGGCCCGACCCGCGCGGCGTAGCGGTGATCGTCGCGGCCGGGGATCACGGCGTGGCCCGCGCGGGCGTCAGCGCCTACCCCCCCGAGGTGACCCCGGCGATGGTCGCCAATTTCCTGGCGGACACGCCCGCCGGGCCGGGCGGCGCGGCCGTGAACGCACTGGCACGGGCAGTGGGCGCACGGGTGTACGTGATGGACGCCGGAGTGGACGCCGACCTGCCCGAGCACCCGGCGCTGGTCCGCGCGGCCGTGCGGCGCGGCACGCATGACCTGAGCGTGCAGGCGGCCATGAGCCCGGACGAGGCGCAGGCCCTGATCCTCGCGGGCGCGGCCCTGGCCCGCCGGGCCATCGAGGACGGCGCGGACATCCTGATTCCCGGCGAGATGGGCATCGGGAACACCACCCCGGCCGCCGCCATCACGGCGCGCCTGCTGAACCTGGACGCCGCGCAGGTCACGGGACGCGGCACCGGCGTGGACGACGAACGACTGACACACAAGGTCGCCGTGATCCGCGCGGCGCTGGAGCGCACGCCGACCACAGACCCGCTGGACGTCCTCGCCGAGTTCGGCGGGTTCGAGATCGCCGCGATGCTGGGCGTCATGCTCCAGGCCTCCGCCATGAGGCGCGCCGTGATCCTCGACGGTTTCGTGGAGGGCAGCGCCGCCCTGATCGGCGTGGCCCTCGCCCCGCACCTGCGCGCCTCCCTGTTCCCCGCCGGACAGTGCGCCGAGATCGGGCACGCCGCGCAACTCGCGCACCTGGGCCTGAAGCCCATGTTCCACCTGAACCTCCGCCTGGGCGAGGGCACCGGCGGCGTCCTGGCCGCGCCCATCCTGCTCGGCGCGGCCGCCACCCTCCGCGAGATGCGAACCTTCGCCGAGGCAGGCGTGCCGGGGGCCTGAGGCGAGGGTCAAGGCAACTCCCCCCGGTGGGCATCCGTCAGATGACGCAGCGGCCCGACTCGGGCCCGGCTACGCTGGGCGGGTGACCCTGTCCCGACACCGCTGGTCGGCCCTCCGCGCGGTCCTCTCGCCCCGCACGGTGCTGGGGACCGCGCTGGACGCGCTGCTGATCGGGACGCTGTGCCTGCTGTGGCTCACGCAGATGTTCTGGGGGCGTCCCTTCATGCGCATGACCGACGAGTGGACGAAATTCACGTTCTTCGCGCACATTGCGGGGTCGGTGGGCATAGCGGCGTGGTTGTGCAGCCTGGGTCTGGCCGCGTGGCACCGCCCGCTCGACACGGCGTGGTGGCGCGTGGCGGCACAGGCGCTGCTGACGGGCGCGCTGGTGTCGTTCGTGGCGGGCGCGCTGTACTCACTGGGGGGGCTGCCGAGCGGACCTCTGATTGTCCTGAGTCTGCTGCCCGTCGCGGCCACCATGGCGGTCATGATGGCGGCCATGTCGGGCCTGCTGCCGGTGGCGGGGTTCCTGACGAATCGCAGCGCGGCGTGGGTGCGCCGCCATGCGCAGGGGAGATGACGGTCATGGTGCGCCGCGCGCCGTTCAGCGAGAATGGCGCGCATGAGTGACCGGGAATTGAATTTTGCGCGGGAGATTCTGGGCAGCCGCAGTTACCGGGACGTGCCGGACGACGAGGTGCTGCGCGAGGCCGAGCGGCTTCTGGGCGCCTGGATGAGCGGCGAGGCGCGCATGGAACGCCCGAAACTGTACGACCATTACGCGCTGCTGCTACTGTCCCTGACGCGGCAGGTGCGGTCGCTGGAGGCACGCGTGACCGAACTGGAAGCCGCGCGGGGGCCGCAGTGACCGTGCGGGTGAAGGTGTGCGGCACGACCAGCGTGCACGACGCGGTCCTGAGCGCGCAGGCGGGCGCGGACGCGCTGGGGTTCATCTTCGCGCCGGTCAGTAAGCGGCTGGTGACCCCGCAGGTGGCGCGCGAGGCGGGCCTGAACGTGGGGCCGGTCGTGGCGCGCGTGGGTGTCTTTCTGGGGCAGGGGCTGGACGAGGTGCTGCGCACGGCGGAGGCGGCGCGTGTCAGTGCCGTGCAGTTGCACGGTCCGCTGCCGGGTCTTTACGTGAGGCAGGTTGCCGCGTATTATCCCGTTCTGCGTGTCGTGCGCCCCGCCGATCTGGCGGCCGAGGCCGGCATGTGGAGGGACGAGCCCGGCGTGACCCTGATGCTGGACGCCCCGGAACCGGGTGGCGGCGTGCCCCTGGACTGGGCGGCGCTGCGGGACGTGTTCCCGCGTGGGGCGTGGCTGGCGGGTGGGCTCGGCCCGGCGAACGTGGCGGCGGCCATGCAGGCGCTCAGCCCGGCCGGGGTGGACGCGGTCAGTCGGCTGGAGGCCAGCCCTGGCGTGAAGGACCCGGCGCTGGTGCGGGAGTTCGTGCGGGCCGCCCGGTCCTCATAAACCAGAGTTATCCACAGTGAAACGAGAGCCTGTGGATAACTTGCGGCTATGGTCGATTCCGGCTGTGAAGCACGGCATTCTGCGCGTCAGACAGACAAAATGAGGATCGGGTGACGCAGTCCGTCGCCGGTTATCCACAGACTTTCCACAGGGGTTGTGGATAAGCCTGTGGATAACTTCCGTGTCAGAAACGTGACCTGCGTCAGCATCTGAAAAAACCCTGACAGCAGGCGCGGAAACCACGTCGCTCCTCCCGCCGCGCCTTTCGGAACCCGGCCCGGCCCCGCCCATCCGAAAGCCGTATCAGTCCGGCAGGCCGAACCACCCGGCCAGCACCCGCCCGGCCTCCACCACGTTCACGGGCGCCCCCAGGTTCACGCCGGACCCCGCGAACGGCACGCGCGCGTGCGTGTGGCCCTTCACACCCAGGTCCTCCAGGTTCCCGTGATCGCTGCTGACCACCACCCGCGCGCCCGCGTCCAGCAGTCCGGCCAGCAGGGCGTCCACCCGGCGCAGGTACGTGCGGCCCGCCATCAGCGCGTCCGGCGGGACCGGCTGCGCGCCCGCGTGCCCCAGCAGGTCCCCGAACCACAGGTCCGCGGCGATCAGGTCATGCCCGGCCGCCGCGTCCGCCAGGGCCGCGCCCAGCCGCGCCCAGTTCCCCGCATTCCCGTCCTGCTGCGGCCAGGGGCGCGCGTACCCCAGGCCCAGCGTCGCGCCCACGAGCGGCACGCCCGGCGGGTTCAGGGGCAGGCCCGCCGCGCGGAACGAGAACGGAAAGCACCCCAGTCGGTTGCGGCCCCCCGCCGCCGCCGCCTCGAAGTACGCCGGAACGTAATGGTTCGCCAGCGCCGCCCGGCCCCCCGCCCGCGCCAGTCGCACCGGCAGGCTCTGCGAGTTCAGCAGGCGTTGCAGCGTCGGCCCCGGCTGCGGCCCGAAATGCTCGCCCATCAGCGCCACGGCGTCCGTCCCGGTCAACCAGCACGCCTGCCCCGTCCCGGACTGCGGCAGGCCCGGCACGCCCAGCGTCGCGTCCAGGCACAGGCCCGCATCCACCAGCGGCCGCAGCGCCGGGAGGTCCTGCTCCCACACGCTGCCCGGCGGCGCGTCCTGCGGGTGCCCCACGCCGTCCAGCGCCAGCCACACGATCCCCCTCACCCGGTCACCCTCACCCCGCGAGGATACGCCCCACACCCGCCGCATACCCTTGACCGTCCCTGCATACCGCGCTATAGTTGTTGACATCACCGCCCGCAGAGGCGGATTTTTTATTGCCTGCTCCACCTGCCGCCTGCGCCGGATGGCGGATGCCCTGCCCACCCACGACCCGCTAGCGTATCCGCATGACCCGTGACCTGCCGCCCGGCACCCGCGTGACCCTGCATGCCGCGCAGGGTGACCTGCCGCCGGGCGCGGCGGGCGTGATCACCTCGGGAAGCGGCAGCGTGTACGACGTGCAGTTCGGGGCGGGGGTGCGGGCCGTGAACCGCGTGCACCTGAAGGTCGAGCGCGCCGCCCTGGAGGCCCTGCCCCCCGTGCGCGGGGACCTGCGGCCGTTCGTGCAGTACGCCTGCGTGATGGGCAGCCGCGCTTTCGGGCTGGACACCAGCGCCAGCGACACGGACCTGCGCGGCTTCTACCTGCCGCCCGCCCACCTGACCTGGGGCCTGAGCGACCCGCCCGAGCAGCTGGAGTTCGCCGCGCCGGCCGGGCCGGGGCCGGGCACCGAGGAGGTGTACTGGGAGGCCCGCAAGTTCGTGCGGCTGGCCCTGAAAGCCAACCCGAACGTGCTGGAGGTGCTGTTCTCACCCATGCCGGTGCAGGTCACGCCGGTCGCGCGGGCGCTGCTGGACATCCGGGGCGCGTTCCTGAGTCGCCTGATGTACGTCACGTACAGCGAGTACGTCCGCGCGCAGTTCCGCCGCCTCCAGGCAGACCGCGAGCGGCACGGCGAGGTGCGCCCCAAGCATGCCATGCACCTGCTGCGCCTGCTGATCAGCGGCGCGCACGCCCTGCGGACCGGCGAGGTCATGGTGGACGTCGGCCCGCACCGCGAGGAGCTGCTGGCCGTGAAAAGCGGGCACCTGACCTGGGAGGCTGCCGGGGCTTGGCGGGAGGAACTGCACCGCGACTTCGAGCGGGCCTTCGCGGAAACGGATCTACCCGAACGTCCCGACCATGACGCCGCGCAGGACTGGCTGATCGGGGCGCGGCGCGCGGCGCTGGAGTGGTCGTGAAGGACTGGTAGTGCAGGGCTGGCAGCGCAGGACGGGTGGCACACCCTGGCACACCTGGGCCAGGAGGCCTACGCCCCCGCTCGCAGATGGCGGATGCCGCGCCGCCCGCGCGTGCGGGACAGTGAAGCATGGACACCGTGACCTTCCCGCCGCAACTGCCTGCCGCCGTTCACGCGCATCCCTTCCCGCTGATGTTCGCCACGGTCAGTGGGGCGCACCTGTACGGCTTTCCCAGTCCGGACAGCGACTGGGACCTGCGGGGCGTGCACGTACTGCCGCTGCGGCAGGTGCTGGGTCTGGAGGACGCGCCAGAGACGTACTCGCTGGAGCGGGACGACGGGGTGGTGGAACTCGATCTGGTGTCGCATGACGTCCGGAAGTTCGCGCGGCTGCTGCTGACCCGTAACGGGTACGTGCTGGAGCAGCTGCTGTCGCCGCTGGTGGTGCACACGACGCCGCTGCACGCGGAACTGATCGCGCTGGCCCCCGGCGTGCTGACGCGCTGGCACGCGCACCACTACCTGGGGTTCACGGCGAACCAGTGGCAACTGCTGGCAAAGGAACCCGTGCCGCGCGTGAAGCCGCTGCTGTACGCCTTCCGCACGGTCCTGACGGGGTTGCACCTGATGCGCGCGGGCGTGATCGAGGCGAACCTGGAGGTGCTGAACGCCGACGCGCGCCTGCCCTTCCTGACCGACCTGATCGCCCTGAAACGCGGCGGGCGCGAGGCCGAACCCCTGCCGGAACCGCTGGACGTGTACCGCGCCGAGCACGCGCGGCTGGTGCAGGCACTGGAAGCCGCGCGCAGCACGACCCACCTGCCCGGCGCCGTGTCGGAGGGCGTGCGCCGCGCCATGAGCGATCTGGTGGTGCGGGCGCGGCTGGGCAGCCCTGTCTGACGTTCCGGCACGGCGTGTGCGAGGATACGGGGCGTGTCCGCCGAGCCCGCCCTGACCGAACTGACGGTTCCCGCCCTGTCCCTGGTCGTGCTGATCGGCGCGCACGGCGCGGGCAAAAGTACCCTCGCCGCGCGGCACTTCGCGCCGGAGGAGGTGTTCGCGCAATCGGACTACCCGGACGTGCCGTCACTGCTCGCGGCCGCGGGGGAGAGGCTGGCGGCGGGACGGCTGGCGGTGCTGGATGGCCTGTTCGTGCGCCCGGTGGACCGCGTGCCGGTCACGGCGCTGGCCCGCGCGCACGACGTGAAGCCCGTGCCGGTGGTGCTGGACCTGCCGCGCGCCGTGCTGGAGGCCCGCACTGCCGCCCCGGCGGACGTGGTGGCGGCGCAGGTGGCCGAGTTGCGCCGCACCCGCCGGGGCCTGCACGCCGAGGGCTTCCGGAACGAGCAGGTGCTGTTCAGTGACGATCAGGCGCGCACGCTGCCGCTGCGGCGCACGCTCCTGCGCGGGGACCGCCGCGACCTGACCGGCCCGTTCGACGTGATCGGCGACGTGCACGGCTGCCTGCCGGAACTGCGCGACCTGCTGCGCAACCTGGGGTATGACCTGAGCGGCGACGGCGCGCGGCACCCGCAGGGGCGCACGGCGGTGTTCGTGGGGGACCTCGTGGACCGCGGACCGGACAGTCCGGGCGTCCTGAAGCTCGTCATGGGCATGGTCGCGGACGGCGCGGCGCTGTGCGTGCCCGGCAACCACGACGAGAAACTCTGCCGCGCGCTGGCCGGGAAGGCCGTGAAAGCCATGCACGGCCTGGATGTCACCCTGGCGCAACTGGAACAGGCAGGTCCGGACGTACAGGCGCAGGTCCGCTCCTTCATCGAGGGACTGCCCACGCAACTGGTCCTGGACGGCGGCGCGCTGATCGTCGCGCACGCCGGGCTGCCCGCCCACTACCACGGGCGCGGCGGCGGACGCGTGCGCAGCTTCGCGCTGTACGGCGACGTGAACGGCCAGCGGGACGAACTGGGCCTCCCGATCCGCCGGGACTGGGCCGCCGATTACCACGGCGCGGCGCTGGTCGTGTACGGCCACACCCCGCACGCCGCGCCCCGCTGGAAGGGCAACACCGTGAACGTGGACACCGGCTGCGCCTTCGGCGGTCACCTGAGCGCCCTGCGCTACCCGGAACGCACCACCCTCAGCGTGCCCGCCCGCGCCGTGTACGCCCCCCCACCCCGCCCCCTGCCCGTCCCGGAAGGGGGAAGTGGGGTGTAGGCAGCAGGCAGTGGGTAGCCCTTGACGGCGCCAGAGGCACCGCGCACACGCTGCCATCCGCCATCCGCCATCCGCCATCAACCATCATCCGCCTCACCACCAGCCGCGCCGTTTGAAGTAAGCCGCGAGCAGGCCGCCGATCAGCAGGAAGCTCGCCCAGGCCAGCGCATACCCGTAGGGGCTTTTCAGTTCCGGCATGAATTCGAAGTTCATGCCCCACACGCCCGCCAGGAACGTCAGCGGCAGGAAGATCACGCTGACGGCTGTCAGGGTCCGCATGACCTCGTTCATGCGCTGGCTCTGGAGGTTCAGGTGCAGGTCCAGCAGGCTGGTCAGCAGGTCCCGCAGTCCGTCGAGGCGGCCAGCGGCGCGCGTAAACGAGTCCTGCACGTCGCGGTAGCGGACCAGGTCGGCGGGCGTGCAGTTGGCGTGGCGGCCCATCAGGGCGGTCGCCTCGCGGGCGTCCGTGGCGAGGCGGCGGGCCTGCCCGATGCGGTGCTTGAGTTCGAACACGTCCGGCACCGGGTTCTGCCGCCGGTTCTGGAACACGCGTTCCTCCAGGTCGTCCGCCTGTTCTTCCAGGGCGTCGGCCGCCGCGAAGAAGGTGTCGGCGGTGTGGTCGAGCAGTTCGTACGTGACCTCCTGCGGGTTGTTCACGCTGTCGCGGCCGGTCAGGGGCCACACGGCGTTCAGGGCGCGCGTGCCGCCGCTGCTGACGGTCAGCACCCCGTCCGGGAACGTGAAGATGCTCAGGCGTTCCGTGAACTCGTCGGCCTGTTCGGGCCGCGCGAAGGACCGCACCGTGATGAACGAGTGCTCCGGGTACACCTCGGCGCGGCTCCAGTGGCCCTGCTCCAGCGCGTCCTCCAGGGCCAGGGGGTTGAGGCTGAACGCCGCCTGGAGGCTGGCGAGTTCGTCGGGCGTGAGGTTCTGAACGTCCACCCAGACGCCGCCGGTCTGCCCGTTCCAGGGCTGGTCCTCGCCGCTGCCCAGCTGTTTGACGCGAATCATGCCGCCCAGCATGGCAGACGCGGCGCGCCGGGAGCGGCGTGACCCGCTGCTCTATGCTGCGTGAATGGGGCTGCGGGCATGAGTGCGTGGGTGTGGGTGATGGCCGGTGGAGCGCTGGGCGCGGCCGCGCGGTACGGCGCGGGCCTGGCGCTGGGGCCGCTGCTGAACCGGGGCGGGCTGCCCGTGACGGTGCTGCTGATCAACGTGCTGGGTTCGTTCCTGCTGGGCCTGACCCTGACCCTGGTGGGCCGGGGCATCTGGCCGGACGCGGCGCGACTGGCGTTCGGGACCGGGCTGCTGGGCGCGTTCACGACCTTCTCCACCTTCAGCGTGGACCTCGACACCCTGCTGGCGCGTGGGCAGGGCGCGGCGGCGCTGGCCTACGCGCTGCTCAGCGTGACGCTGGGCCTGCTGGCGGCCGTCGCGGGCCGCGTGCTGGGAGGGCGCCTGTGACACGCAGGAAAAAAACTGAACCGGCCCGGCCGCCCGAGCAGTTCCTGGAACTGTCGGAGTTGCTGGCGTACGTGGGGCAGGTCATCGCGCGCGGCGTGCCCGGCGCGGTGTGGGTGCGGGCCGAGGTGGCCAGCGTCACGGACCGCCGCCACCTGTACCTGGATCTCGTGCAGGCGGGCGAGGACGGCGAGGTCGCCAAGTGCCGCGCGACCGTCTGGGCGCGGGAACGCTTCAGTCTGGAAGGCAAGTTCCGCCGCGCGACGGGCGGGACCCTCACGGCGGGCCTGAAGGTCCTGCTGTTCTGCGAGGCGACCTTCCACGGGCAGTACGGATTCTCGCTGAACGTGCTGGACATCGCGCCGGAATTCACGCTAGGAGACGCCGCGCTGCGCCTGGACGCCCTGCGCGAAACGCTGGTGCGCGAGGGCGTGTACGGCCTGAACCGCCTGCACGCCGCGCCCACCGACTTCGACCGTTTCGCCGTGATCGCCCCGGCCGGCGCGGCGGGCCTGGGTGACTTCCGGCGCGAGATCGACCCGCTCCAGAGCGCCGGGGTGCTGCGCCCCGTCTACCTGGAGGCGACCTTCCAGGGCCGCGACGCCGCCCCGAGCCTGCTGCGCGCCGTGCAGGCGGCCGCCGACCTGCACGCGCAGGAGCCGCTGGACGCCCTGATCGTCATCCGGGGTGGCGGGGCCGTCACGGACCTCGCGTGGCTGAACGACCTGCCGTTCGCGCGCGCCCTGGCGACCTTTCCCGCGCCGGTCATCACGGGCCTCGGGCACGCGCGCGACGACACCCTGCCCGACGAGGTCGCGCACACCCGCACCGACACGCCCAGCAAGGCCGCCGCCCTGATCGTCCACACGGTCGCGGGGGCCGCCGCGCAGGCGCAGGAGGACACCCGCACCATCCGCGCGCACGCCGCGCAGATTCTCGTGGACGCCGACGCGGGCGCGCAGTGGGCACTGGACCGCGCCCGGACCGCCGCCACCCGGCACGTGGACCGCGCCGCGCAGGACGTGGACGCCCTGATGCGTCAGGCGCTGGGCCTGACCCCGCAGCGCACCCTGGCACGCGGGTACGCCCTCGTGCGCGGCGCGGACGGGCAGCCCGTCACCCGCGCCGCGCAGGTCCGCGCCGGGGACACCCTCACGCTCGAATGGACGGACGGCACCGTCCCGGTCACGGCAGACGACCGCCCGGCACAGGGGGAATGACCACCCTGGCCCAGGTCTGGTCGCCGTTCAGTCCTCCGCGCCCACGGCCACCGGGCGCGTCGGGTCGCTGATCCAGTCGCTCCACGATCCGGCGTACAGGCGGTTGTCCGGGCCGAGCGGCACGCCCGCCAGTTCGCGGGCCAGCAGGTTCGGTGTGGCACTCACGCCGCTGCCGCAGTACGTGATGCTGGGGGCGTTCCCGGCGTTCAGGTGCACGCCCAGCACCTCGGGGCTGCGCCAGTGGCCCGCGCCGTCCAGCACGCCGCTCCAGTCGCGGTTCACGGCGCCGGGGATGTGCCCGGCCTTCCGGTCGATGGGTTCCATCTCGCCCCGGTAGCGGGCCGGGGCGCGCGAATCGATCAGCACCGTGCCCGGCGCGCGGGCCTGCACGTCCTGCGCGGTGGCGACCATGTCGGTCTGCACGCGCGGCGTGAAGGTCGTGGGTGCGTGGGCAGCGTCGTCGGTACTGACCGCGCCGCCCGCCGCCTGCCACGCAGGCCAGCCGCCGTCCAGCACGAACACCTGCGCGTGCCCCAGCCAGCGCAGCAGCCACCACGCCCGCGCCGCGTAGAAGCCCTGCCCGGTACTGGGGTCGTCGTAGCACACGACCACGCTGTCGTTCCCGATGCCCACGCCGCCCAGCCACCCGGCCAGCACGTCGGGGTCCGGCAGCGGGTGGCGGCCGCCCGCGCCGCCGGGCTGCACGGGGCCGCTCAGGTCCGTTTCCAGGTCCGCGTACACGGCACCCGGAACGTGCCCCGCCAGAAACTCGATGCGGCCCACCAGTGGGTCGCTCAGGGCGTACCGGCAGTCCAGCACGCGCACGTTGCCCTGTGAGTCTGCGTCCTGCGCGTGGTCCAGTAGCCACGCGACGGCCTTCAGTGGGTGGGAGGTCATGCCCCACAGGCTACAACCGTGCCACGATCAAAAACAAAAGGCTCATCCTGGATTCCGGGGAGCTGAGGTCAGAAGTAGGTTCAACATTGGCTCCAACAGCGAA
>NZ_BMQM01000025.1 GCF_014648115.1 Deinococcus seoulensis | reverse complement strand
GAACGTCAACTTGACATGCTTGCACGCTTAGCGGGAATTTTCGTTCCAACTCTAGCGTGACCCCGTGTAGGGGACGCGCAGGGTGGCGGCGGCGACCGTGAGCAGGAAGGCGGGGAGCAGGGCGAGACGCTGAAGCAGGGAGCGGGTCATGAGAGAACCTCCGATACTTAGGGTGATAGTACGTGTAGTAACTGTACACATTTTGATAGCTCAGGGCAGCCTGAGCGGATGCCGACCAGCCGCCGCCCACCCAGCGAAGCCCGTAAGACCTTTGGAGTGCGCGTCCGGGCGCGCCGGCATGCCCTGAACCTGACGCTGGAAGACCTCGCGGAGCGCGCAGACCTGAACTGGTCGTATATCGCGCAGGTGGAGCGTGGTATCCGGAACGTCAGCATCGATAACATGGCGGCCCTCGCAGACGGATTGAACGTGGAGTTGCGGGACCTGCTCTGAGCGTACGGTCCAGTTCAGGCCGTGTCGACCACATCTGACCGGACATCCGGTCAGGTGCCTGACTGGCAATCGACTATCACTTGAAGTACAGTCGGACAGATGGACTTCACATCAACGGGTCTGCCTGTGTCATACGAGGTGCACCCGCCACGTCCGGCGTTGGTCCGGTAGGCCACTTCCAGCCTGGGGCATCCGAAATGGGCTGTACGTCGCGGGTAGGTCATGCATGACATGCAACGCAGAGCCGAGGGCACGCCTCATTATTTGGAGATAGAGAATGAGAGTCACGGAGAGGTACGGATGGAACTCCCCAGCGTCAAAAGATCACTCAAGCTACAAGACTCACGTCACGAGTTCTGTAGAGATATATAGCGATGTGTCCGTAATTTTACAGAGACAGCTGTTCTCGTCATCAAGAAAATTAGGAGGCCTGCTCTTCGGTTATCACGTAGGTGATCGCTTGAGGATAGTTATGGCGAGCACCGTTGGAATTCCTGATTGGTATGAAGGCGAGCACCGCAATGAGCTAAAAATAGATCAAAGATTCATTCTCGGATGGAGCGAGGCGCTCTATCATCTGTATGGCGGTCGCATAGAATGGGTTGGTAATTGGATCGTTAGCGCGGGGAATGAAGACTACAGAGCCCAGAGCGATATGGATATTCTGCTTGAATGGGCTAAAGCTGGCCTTTTCGATGATAGGAATATACTTCTGACCGTAAAACAAGAAAAAGATGATTTTATCGTCAAGACATACGCGGTTAACGATGATAAAACGGGATGCGAAGTCCCGAACATGTTTTCACGATCGAAGATTAGCTAGTAAAAGTGGATTGAGGACCACATGAGCTACGGCGCACGATCACGGCGCTTCCGCCCATCGGCAACTATCAGGCAGCGCAGAATCTCGCCGACAGTGCCACGGCGGCCGCTGAGCAGAGCCGCTGGCAGGAGGTCGGCCAGCGCATGAACATCCTGCTCTCCACGCTCGGCCTGATCGTTGGAATCGTCGCGGACTCCCAGCCTGCGATCGACACGACCACACGTGTACTTCACGCGCTCGGCCTGGGGACTTGACAAAACGTCGTCATAAATCCCCTAACTTTCATCAAGCTGCACAACGTGTACCCAAAGCGCCCGAAGGCCCGCCATGACTGCGGGCCTTTCGTGTTGTGCCGCCCACATCAACCCCGGAGGTACCGACCGTGCACGTCTGAGCCGCGCCCCGCGTCACCGACAACCCAGCCGTCACGCGCCGCCACGCGTGACTGAACTGCCCTGAGCAGCCGACTACACCTGGCCATACACCGCCGCGCGGGTCGAACGCCGGACACGAGGCGAGACGCCCGGGAGAGACTGGGACACGGGGAGACGGCCACGGCGCGCCAGCCGCACAGGCGTGCGCCGCCCAGGTTCAACTCCGGGACTCCCCACCATTCAGCGGAGCCGTAACATGCCTTCGTCCCACAGGTCTGCAGCCTTTTCCAGGAAGTCAGCGGGCGTGTTGTTTATCCCAACGATCTGCTCGGTGACGTCGAATCCGTTGGCATACACCCGGTACTCTTCGAAGTCATCCTCGAACACCTCCAGCAGGCCCTTCGGGTGATCATTCATGGTGGCGATGGCCTTCATTCCGTTGCGGTTATTAGTCATGGCCGTATGGTGACACAAAACGCTGGATAGCGTGCCAGACAGCATTTATCCGCTCGCAGGGATCTCCGCGAGTGGGAAATCTGCCCAGTGGACCCGAGCGAAGTGAGGACGCAGCCGCGGTGGGAATCCCGTACGCTGACGTATGACCCGAATGATGCACACCCCAGAGTTGATCGAGAACGACGATGGCACCTTCTCCCCGAAGAATCCGGCCAGCATCCGCTTCCGCCCCAGCACAGGCAAGGACGGGTACGCGAAGATCGAGTTGCTCCTCAGCGAGGACCTACACGTCATTCACGAAGGGATGTACACGGAAGAAAGCGCCCTGGAACTCCTGAATGCCCAGCTTGAAGCGATGCTCCCCGAATAATCCCCCCACCATCACCATCACACCAGCCCCTGCCTCAGCCCGAGCACAGGGGCTTTTCCATGCCAGCCCAGGAGGTGAGCCGTCCATGCCCAAACGCCCCAAGACCGAACCCCCCACCCCGCCAGCGGACGGCCTCACCTTCCCCCGCGAAGTCACCATCACCGCCAAGGCCCACCCCCACAACGGCCGCACCGGGATGGCCAGCGGCGAAAGCGCCCGCCCCCCAGGCAGCGAAGAAGACATGCTGCGCATCGAATTCCCCGACGGCGGTAGCTGCTACGCCAGCCTGTTCGACACCACCCTCACCCAGGACCTCAAGACCCTGATGAAGCCTAGGCGCACGCCGACCGAAGCCGCCCGCGCCGCGAAGAAGAAGACCAAGGCCCGCGTCACGAACGGCGGCGCGGCCGGCAACTCGCGGAACCCCTTGCAGAATCCGCAGGCGCAGGAACCCCTTGCAGAATCCGCGAAACCCGCGAAGACCCGGAAGCCGAGGGAGCCGGGGCAGATCTGCGGGGCGAAGGGGAAGCGTGGGGGTGGGCCGTGCCGGCACCCGACGGGCTTCCGGACGGATCACCTGGGCGCGGGCCGGTGCTACTTGCATGGGGGGAGCACGCCCGCGCCGACGGGGCGGTACTCGTTGGTGGAACGGCCGCGCCTGCAGGCCCTGATCGAGAAGTTCGAGGCGGACCCGGATCCGCTGAACCTGCTGCCAGAAGTGCAGCTGCTGCGGGCGCTGCTCCTGGACTACATCAGCGCGTTGTAGCCTCAATCGACTTTGTTGACGAATTCGAAAACTGCTGTTCGGCAGGGCGGATCATCGCGACTCGGCAACGAGAAATGCGGAGTATGGAAGCTCTCACCTGAATTCGCCAACAGAGTCCTCAATCGCCCGAAAACCCCCGTTAAGGTCACAAGGGTGATCTGAAGAGTTCGCAGAATGGCCAGACTTTTTTGGCGAAGGCTCATCCTGGATTCCGGGGAGCTGAGGTCAGAAGTAGGTTCAACATTGGCTCCAACAGTGAAAACCCGCGACGACGGATGTTATGCATGGCCTGAAAGAAGGCCAGGTAGAGCGGCAACCAGCGCTGCGAAAGGCCCCGATGAGGACGCAGCCACGAGCGGAGCAAGCTCCACACGCCTTCAATCGTGTTGACGTGAACCTCGTTGATCCCGTCGCCATCGTCATCACGCGCCCATTCCCGGTCTCCGTGATTCACGGTGACATGTGTGTAGCCCCAGGCGGGCACCCGGGCGTAGATCGAGTATTCATCGGTGTTGACGACACTGCCTGCCTGAATGGTGTCCAGGATATGGGGCTGTATGGTCCGCTGCTGAACGTTGTCACAGAGGTAGAGCGCGAGTTGTCCACCCCGCTCGATCATCCCCAAGACCGGCGGTTTGTCGGACGCGGCGGTGCCGCGTCCTCGCTTGCCCTTCAGTCGCCGTCTACGTCCAGGACGATGTTTTTTTTCACCAGATCACTCTGGCCCTTATGACCAGCGATGAGATACACCTCGTCGATCTCGACCGTGCCTGCGAGTGTGGGCGTGGTGGACGCGTCCACCACGCCCTGCCGGAGATTGCGGGTCATGTCCTGGGCATCATCTTCGTTCAGGCCGAGTTCGTGGGCGATCTGGCGGTTACTCAGATTCAGACCCATCAGATACAAGCACGCCACCCACTGCCGCAGGGGCTGGTGGTGACCAGCGAAGACGGTGCCCGTCAGATCATCGAACTTCCGCTGGCAATTCAGACAGCGATATCGCTGTCTGAATCTCTGGGTGTCGTCCCGGCCCTGCTGAACCACATGCGGCGCGTGGCAGTGCGGGCAGTCCACCCCATCGGGCCAACGGAGTTCCCGGACGACCTTGAAGCATTTTTCGTCGTCCAGGAGCTGAATTAAGCTCAGCATGCTGATAGTTTATCAGAGCGCCCTCAGCTCCCTGGAATCCAGGAAGAGCCTTGGCGAATTCGAAATCTGCTGTTCGGCGGGGCGGACCATCGCGACTCGGCAACGAGAAATACGGAGTCTGGGAGCCCTCACCTGAATCCGCCAACAGAGTCGAATGTGGCTACAAGACGAAGTCGTCCTGGCACTACCATCCCAAACCCCGTCAGGACAGCGCCCTGACGCAGTGGATACGTGAACTGACGTGGATACCGCTTCATTCACATCCTGCTGGTGCTGGAAGGGCAACGGATCAACACGCAGCCGGCCGGATGCATCACCCGACTGTCGGCCGAGCAGCTGAGAGCCCCCCTGCATCTTTCCTCCCTAATTTCCATTGGGTAGGATAAGGTAGTAGTATGACTCTAGGCGCCCGAGCATATTTCACACCTGCCCTACCGAACCACTCCATTACTGGAAGTGCCGCGCAAGTAATGATGGCGGAAATAATGATCGATCACGGGCATAAACACGGATTTACGCAACTTCAGCATTCTTCTATCGCAGAATTCTTGACAGATGGCCATGCGATCGCCCAATTCGCGCAAGCCGTCATGAACAAGTATGGTTCCAATCGAGATCTAAATATCGTAATTCTACCAGTGATACATGACGCGTCTATGGCAGAATACGACGGTGTGCATGCTACGCAGAGGGAACAATGGGAAGAGCAGTTTGTGACTTTTGAATGGTCGACCACAAACTTGATGCGTGCTAGAGCAACTATTGCCCATGAGGTAGCACACCATCTCCGCCGTCCAAATGATCCTGCTAATCAAACTGAATTGAAGCTCACGAAGTACCTACTCCATGAAGGCATTGCCGAGTGTATGGTGGAGTGTGAAGTAGGTCATGCATACGTGCAATTTGACAAAACCACGGACCCACAAGTCCGCGCAAAGATCTCTCGTCTCATCGAAGCTGAACAAAGAGGCACACTCACGAGTACAGAAGAAAGTGAACGTGAGGAACTTTTAGATACCCGCGATTACTATCCTGCTGCATATGCTGTCGCTAAACAGTCCGCATTGAGTGTCCAAGACCTCATCTCAATGGACCTTCAAAAATACGCTGCCATAATTTTGGAGCAGCTCCCGCACATTCCGTGACCCTCGACAGATATCAGGGTGACCGTCTTGCTCAAGCGCAGACCTGGGCTGGCCTCCCCGACGACGAACTCCGACGCCGCGCCGTAAAGGCAGCCGCAGACAAGGACCTGTCGGGACTGGTCACCCTAACCTGCGCCTACCTTACCCACGAGGGGACCAGCGGCCTGCTAACCAGTCCACGCACCATCGAGGCCTACACCCTCGGCGTCCGGCACTTCACCGAGTACGCGACCTCAAACGCCATCAACCTCCTGCGCCCTGGACGGCGCGACGCATCCGGGTACGTGGCGCACATGTTGGGTTCCGGGCGCAAGCCCGCAGGCGTTCAACTCAAAGTCGCCGCGGCGAACTGCCTGTACCGGGCCCTCCGGTGGGCCGGCGCCACAGAGGCTGAACCCTTCCGCGACGTCAAGGTGCCCAGGGATCCCACACCCGGACTCGTGAAGAGACCGCCCTACAGCGAGGACGACATCGCGGCCGTGATGGAGCAGACCGACCTACAGGGCCAGGTCCTCTTGCTTCTTCTCTCCCATGCGGGCCTACGGATCAGCGAAGCGCTCTCGCTGACGTGGAAGGACATCGACCTGGAGCTTCGCCGTGTGTCCATTCAGCAAGGCAAAGGAAGGAAGGGCCGGGTCGTGACCATGAGCGGCAGCCTCCGCCGAGTGCTGAGCAAGTTCAAGCAGGCTTCGAGCCAGATTACTGACGGCCGCCGCACCACTCCGGAGGGCGCCGTCTTCTCGTACTCACACGTCACGACCGCCCGGTATCACATGGCGAAGGCCTTCGGAGCAGCAGAGGTGCAATTCCGTGGCTTCCATCCCGGACGTAAACTCGCCGGTACCCGCCTGCTGCGCCAGGTCAACGACATCGCCCGCGTGGCGCACCACCTGGGGCACGCCTCCGTCGAGACCACCCGGCGCGGGTACGCAAACTACGAAGTCGACGACCTCCGCGATACCCTTTCAAGCTGGTAAGCATGTCGTCACTCTCTCATGTTTTCTTTCATACATGAATGAAAGTATGTGGGCACGTATGCGAGAAGGTATGCTCACCTGAATGACAGCCAAACCGCACGTAGTCGCATTCACCTCACTCAAAGGCGGAGTTGGGAAAAGCACTCTCGCCGTCAACATCGCCGGCGCCCTGTCCCTGAAGGGCAAGACGGCCCTGATCGACGCGGACGCAGCGATCCAGACCAGCAGCGGTTGGGCCACGCGGGGAAAGCTACCCATCACCGTCCTGAAAGAAGGCGAGGCTATCCCCACCGGGATCCGTTACTTGGTCGTGGATACCGAAGGGCGCCCGGCCCTGGAAGATATTGCCGCCCTGACCCACTCCGCAGACGTGGTCCTGATCCCCACGGCGCCGAACTCGGTGGAGGTCGAAGCGACCGCCCGTCTGCTGCAGCAACTGCCCGCCACGAACGCGAACCTCGACCGCGTGTACATCGTCATCACCAAAGCCCAGCCCGTCGGTACCATTGGCCAGAGTGCCCGCGACGAACTGCGCAGCGTCGGCCTGCAGGTATGCGAGACCGTCATCCGCCGGTACACCGCCCACGAACGGGCACACGAGCAGGGCGTACTGGTGAAGGACGCCGCTGATCCCCGATCGGAGAACGCCTGGGCAGACGTCCTCGGTCTCACGCTCGAGGTGTGTTGATGACGAAGAAACCGCGATTCGGTAGTTTTGTCACAAGCCCAGGGGAAGGGGAGAACACCACGCCTGAACAGGGTGCACCCACCCCCGCTGCCCTGGTGCCGGAGCCCGGCCCAGCTGCACCTGTCATCCCCCAAGCGCCCGCCCGGGAAGAACGACGCGCCTTCAGCACCCGCGTCCGCCCCAGCCAGAAGGCCGCACTCGATGCCTTCGTGATGGACCTCAAACGCGCCGGCTGGCCCATCTCGCAGGAAGTTGTCCTCGAAGAACTTCTGCGCCTCCTCCAGGAAGACGAGCAGACGCGCAAAACTATCACCAGTCGACTCACACAACGTCTACTCTGAGGCATGACATCCATGGCCACACTCAACAGGGTCCCCGTCACCGGGATGCTGCAGCGGAAATTGGGCGGGTACATGGCCGTATTGCGCTTCAAAACTGACCCCCCCGAAGAGCTTCGTGGCGCCCTCTTTTCGAAAGAGCGTCACGAATTCATCTTCACAGGCTCAATCAGCAGGGGTGGCCCTGCGCAGACCACGGTGATTCTGTACTGCTTGGCCCCAGAAGGCCACGTGACCACTGGTCGAATCCACCGCGCCTATTCCTTCGGCGATGCAGCATTCATGGCCGAATGGGATCGCCGAGTGGCCCTGGTGGACAAGCACATCCAGCAGCGAACTCAGCAATGACTCGGTACGCTGACGCATGAGCCTGAGCTACGCAGTCGAAAAATTCATGGCCGCTCGACACACCCTGGCCATCGGCCCCGGAAAAGTTCAGAGCCGACTACGAGACGCCTGGGTGTACAGCCTGATCAACATCCAAGCAGAACGCGACATTCCAGATCCCAACCTGCTTCAAGAGTTTCAAGAACACCATGAACGCATGACCAGTGGGATCCCGCTAGACAATGAAGGAACTATCGCCGCATCAGCCCGCAACCTCAATGACGACGCCGCCATGCAAGAAGCACGCTGGATACTGGACTTCCTCTACAAACTGGAGGATCTGGAAGAAAAGATGGCTGAACAGCGCCACGCGAACTGACTCTCCCCGTTGGGGTGCCCGGCTACAACCTCATCTCACTGACCGCTCCACGAACGGGTACCCCCGGGCATGCCCTTGGACCCCCAAGGGCGTGCCGTAATCACACTGTGCCATCGCCCTTCACACGCCGAATTCTCCTCACGTAAGACCCTGTCCGAAGTATTAGCTATCTACTCAAAGACATATATTAAGAAAAAATTCCTTATGATATGGCAATCACACAACTGATAATCAAGTGCTACTATATTTTTACATGACGCATTCAAAAAATGATTCTGCTGAGACCTCACCTAGATGCTATTTTGGCTAAACCAGAAGATGTATATCCCGCAAACTAATACACTTAACATGCGTTTAATTTATAAGTATCCTAGCGATCCAAAGAAATCCTTACGATTCATAATAGATATACCAAATCTATCAGGAAAGCCATGTCAAAAAACGGAAAGAGACAGATTCCCATGCCTAGAAGGCCTTCCCAACACGTCACGGGCGATCGCGGTATGATTGCCTTATCAGATTTCTTTACTGGCCTTGGCTGGGCTTTCGAAAGTGTTACACAAGATTACGGCCTCGATGCAAAAATAGAAACATTTACCGACGAATTTGCGGACGCTTTTGTCTTCTTTGTCCAAAGCAAGAGCTCTCATAACGAGCCTGCCGCTCAACCGGTCAAATACTTCGAGGATGCGACAGCAAACTACTATGCGAATCTCAACGTACCAGTTCTCGTTACAAAATACACTGTTACCTCAAATCGCTTGTTATACGCATGGATACTCGGACTCCAGAGCTTCGAACGTACTCAAACACGCCACAAGCTGACCTTTGATGATCATGATCTACTGAACGATAGGACACAAGGTGAATTCAAGCGTTCTGCTCGTGCAATTCAGAACATTGTGCAATCACGAGCGTCAGGAATACTTGCTATTCGCGTAGAGGGGAATGTACGTGCCTGTATTGACGCCCAAGCGGTCGTTGAGCGTCTTGAGCACACCTTCTCCGGCCGTGTTGGGTTGGACGACGATTCTCCCATCATCGTACGCGTAGATGAAGATGCCGTGACACTAGATATCCCGGGCGTACGTCGCCTTTCAGTACCGCTCACGCGGGGCTTCGAGGCCGCTTTCGTCGAAATGCTCGTCGGTCTACACACCCTTACGCAGATCACTGCCGCTTCTTATTCCCTAGCACTGTATGCCCTATTCTTGCAAGATGAGTACGCAGATCAAGCAGATTTCCGCCGTATTGACGCTCTGTTTCGCCCAGAATTCGATTTTGGACCTGTGTTAGCGATATTGGAAGACCAGGCACTTGATTCGCCCGCCGCCTTTAATCTTATGGCTATTGCGCAGTTGCGATGGTTCAACCTGCGTGCTCCAGCACGCGAGACATTAAGTCAGTTGAGACGACGCGCCTTTGAGGATGCTCCTGGTGAATTCACTCGATTTAATTTATTGATGCTGTCACAAGCATCGGGAGATCACGATCAAGTGCGCGAGATCCTCGAATCCTTTCAGCTTAACGATCCGAATCTCACATTTGTCGGTCGTACGTTAACGGAACTTGGCCACGCAGCTTTGCGCGCCGGGCACCCCGACATATGCATTACGGCCTTGACTCGACCTGAAGCACCGCATGATGCAGAAGCTGAATACCTACTTTGCTGGGCCCGAATAAGACAGGGGCAATATCGCCAAGCGAGAATGCATGCCTCCAACCTGCAGACACTTACGCCTAAGCCGCCAGAAGTCATGTTGCTTGAAACGTATCTTTCCTTGCTTGTTGACGTGCTCGGTTTGATGGAGCAAGATCTGTCGACACTTCCTCCACACAGCGAACACCTTGACCTACCCTCATACGAAGCAGCAGCCGCGTACATCTTTAATATAGACGCCACACATCCAGTAGCGTGGTATGCACTGGGATCATATGCGACGCCCGACACCCGACCGTTCAATGAACCTGAGTTCTATTACGCGTTCAGCGCGATTATGGGTCACGGTCGTTTGACGTTCCGAGCAGCGATTTCCGCCATGCTTGAGAAGGGGTTCGGCAGCGAGGCAGACGATCAAGCATCAATTCAGGTGATTACTTATAGTTTACTGGAGCATGCATTTGTTATTCATGGCCCTTCATATACACGGCAAGTTATCAAGGACATCTTAGAAACAGGGTATTCTGAAGAATTCGCACGCCATTTAAATAAAATAGTACGGCAATTAATTAAATCACACAGCGAAAGAGATCGACTCCTACCTGATAGTAAGCCATTTATCACCAATAGTATTTTTTCACCTTCAGTAGTTTTTAGCGCGAAATCCATACTTTTCGAGTAACTTTCCCTAGTTTAGCATTTAGATTTATTGATTAGTCAAAATAATTTGCTACCAAGCGTTGGCATCGAAGCAAAGACCTAAATCTTACCGTAGGCGGCTCCGTTCTTTTCATCTTCACGCGTGGGCGGGGGTGGGCTGCGGGCTGGTGGTGGTGCGGTCTTCTTCTTTGATAGCGATGGCGCGGTCGAGGAGTCCGAGCATGAGCTTGGTGTCCGCGAGTCCCATGTGTAGGGTTGTGGCCGTGTTCTGGTTCAGCACGATCAGGATGGTAACGACGATGGCGAGGGCTTGTGCCCAGAGGGGGCCGCCTTTGACGAGTGGGATGAGTGCGGCGCCGGCGGCGAGGACGCTGGGGAAGAGTCCGAGTCTGCCGGCTGCGCCGAACGTTGCCTCCGATCGTTCTTTGTGCGTGTCGCTCGCCTGGAGGAGACGGGAGCGCGTGAACATCAGCGTCGCCAGAGTGTGGGTCAGAAGTTCCGTCACCTTCTGGTCTTCGATAGCAAGGCGTTCTTTCAGGTTGTTGAGTAGCGCACGCCGCGGCTCTCGCAGCGCGCGCAGCAGATGACCCTGTGACCGATACATTCGCACGTTGGCGAAGATGCTCACGGAGATGGCGAGAAGGAGCAGCACTGCGTACAACGCCTCGTAATACGGTATGGCCTGCACGACTTTGTTGATCGAAAGTGCTTGCCAGAAGGTCAGAAGAAGGTCACTGACGAGTAGAGCCGCAACCCCCCAGTTCAAACGGCGGTATGTCCGGTTTGCCATCTGTTCTGCTGGGTCCTCAGCTTCTAACTGGTCGACGTATCCGTCCAGGATGCCCAGTACCGCGATCACGTCGTCGTTTGTGGGGCGGGTGCCAGGGTACTTCGTCATGCCGCATGCTGGCACCTTATGCGAGTACGCACACGCTCAAGTTGGTCAGTTCGGGAGCGTGGATGACCCGAGGTTTGTGCCGAGGCGGGAGTGCGTTACGCGGAGTTCGAGAAGCAGTTTCAATTCGTGTGCGTTGCGGGGGAGAACACCCGACACGAGGTTCGAGATGAGGCGTTCGACGCCGGGATGAGCAGCGCAGATCGTCGACCCGAACGCAAGTTTGTGAAAGTATTCCCACGCATCTTGGAGCTCTTCGTCTGCGACCTCGATGGGCTGGGGTTTACCGTCGGCAGTCTGGTATCGCACATACCGGAGTCCAGTGGCTAGAGCTTCCTGGGAGTACTGGGTGGGGGCGCCGCCCTGGTCAAGTCGGGTGATCTCCGCATGTATCTGCTCCAGCTCGGAAACCTTCTCAGTCGTGAGATTACTGGTGTCCGTGAGCAGATGATCGATGAGGTCAGTAATTTCGAAATAAGTACTGGAGAGCTTGGTCATGATGGGGTTCCTCCTGAGGTGAGTTGAGCGAGAACGTGTTCTATGTGCTGACGGCCGGCGGGCGTGAGTTCGAGCAGACCGCGGTCCCGAGCCTGGTTGAGGGCCAGTCCCCATACGGTCCGGACACCAAAGGGAAAGGAGAGACCGGAACCGGCCGTGCGTGGCGGTGTGCCTGGGAATCTCCAGCGTGCGGGCATACAGCACTGCCCAGGCGATCCCATCAGGTAGGAGGAGCGACCCGACGGTGCAGACGGAGGCTGATGCGCCAGGGCGGGTGGGCGCGGGGGCAGTCTGGGAGTCATGCCTGCATGGCGAACCGGATGCCGCTACAGGCTGGCACACCTGCAAAAAGACGCGTCCAGGCCCACCTGGAAGCCCGGACGCGTCGTTCTACCTGCTGCGCCGCCCGCTTGAAGGGGGCAAATCGTTCAGTTGTTCGGGATCAATCGACTGAATCAACTCGAACTTTCCAGTAGCGGGGTACCAGCGCACAACCCACTGCCGGGGCGCTTCGCCCTCGCGGTTCTTCGCTAAGTCAAGCACGAGGTACTTCCACAGACCTTTGAGCGCGGCGCGGCTGCTACCTGTCGCCGGTGGATCTTCGAGCCCCAGCGCCTGGATGTGAGTGGAGCCCAGCGGGTACAGCAGAGAGGCTGTATACGCGGTGTACTCCACGCCGCCAGATTCCTTGAACACACCCAGCCGCTCCTCGAGCGGTGCGGTGACCAGTTCGCCGTACTTCCCACGCCCGACGCTGCTGATCAGGAGTACCGGCGTGTTCAGTTCACGGCCGAGGCGCACCTGCAGACCCATCACCACCTCGTCGATCTGATGGCGCTTCTCCTTATCACTCCCGCTTGGCATCCGCTGGAGGTAATCGAGGATCACTAACGGCGCGGCGCCATATGCGGCCTTCATGCGCCGCACCTGGGCAGCAATGCGGTCAGTTCCCCAGGCTCCCCCTTCAAAGCCATCGCCCTCGATGACCGTGAAGTGTGGCGCCACGCTACGCGTGAGTTCCTGGTACCGCTCGTTCGTACGCAGCTGTCCACTGACAGGCCGGTCCGCTGTTCCACCGGTCCGCAACTGCCGGAGAGGCACACCGGTGTTACTACTGATCACGCGGCCCCACAACTCGTAGCGGCTCTGCTCGTACGTTACGTACAGCACGGGCCGTCCCGCCTGGGCGTTGAACTGTGCGACCGCCAGGGCCAGGGCTGTTTTCCCGCCGCCAGTCACGCCACCCAGCACGTGCAGACCGTCGTAAAAACCCCCACCGATTGCCTCGTCGAATGCAGCAAGACCAGTGGGGTAGGTGTGCCCACCACGGTTCAGTCGGGCGTCCGCCAGCGCCAACAGGTCACGCTCCAGGAAGGGCACACTGCCCTGAAGACTGGCCTCCCAGGCGGTAGTCATGGCCTCGGTGAGCGCCTGGTTCAGAGTCTCAGGGTTCTGCCTGATCTGGAGGTCTTGCAGCGGGTACCACTCAACCCCGGCAGCATCGAACGCCCGCTCCTGCGCGCCGCTGGGATTCAGGACGAACAGAGCGCGGCGATCGGCCACGAGCCGTTGAACTTCCTCAGCAGAGAGAGCCCGCCGGGCCACGACGCCGTCGACGTTCCGGACCTGAAGTGCAGCTGCCACCTGCTGGAAGGCATTGTCCCCAGTCAGGATGACTGGGCCTGTGCCGGTTTCACCGATGGGTTCAACCGGAACCGGTCCGGCCACGTCGAACGTGTCAGGCAACGTCACGTCACGCACGTCCCCTCTGTTTGCGGCTGGAGTGGATGTGCTTAGGGTCCGGCGATCCTCCCAGGGTTCCCGTGAGGGTCGACTGTAGGCGCTGGCCAGCGTGGCAGCCGCTTCGCTCTCACTGTACGGATCGTGGCGTCCATGCGCGTCCTGCACAGGAACCTGCGCGGCGTAATCCCGCATGACGGCCTGCGCTTCCCCGCGGCTGTATCCGTTGTCGCGCAGTTGCGTGGCCAGCCACATGCCGGCGTTGTTCCGTCCCTCGCCGCTATTCACCCGGTCGAGGGCGCGACCAACGAGCAGTTCACCAGGAGGCCGCCCCTGACCATCCTGACGGCTGCCCTGGTAGGACGTGACCGTCGCGGCCGGGCGCGGCTCAGGCCGTTTCGGAGGTTCCAGCAGGCCGAGGAACGCGCGGAGATCGTCTGGGAGACGGCTCAGTGGCAGGACATCGCCGGGTGCACTTTCCCATGTGTACGGTCCACTGGGATTGACGCTGGGAGGGATGATGGCATAGCCGCCGTCACCACGGATGTCGAGGCCGGTCCAGCGCTGGCCAAGTTCGTGCTTCGCCTTGCTGTTCAGCGTGGCGACTGGCCAACCTGGATGCTCGAAATAAACGTGGCTCCCACCACTCCCAGTGCGGACGTGTACAGGTAAACCCAGTTGCTGACGCAGTTTTTCACCGTCTGGCCCATCGAAATCCAAGATGATCAGACTTGACACAGCGCCAGTAACGACAGCCAGCCCTTTACCTGCTTTTTTCGCGAACCAGATGGCAAGATCCTTCTCCGTGGGTGGGACGATCTGAAGACCTTTCCAGGCAGGGACGCTTTTACCATCACGTTCTTCTTTGTGGCCAGTCTCAACCAGCACGTACGCAGGTCTCTTGGCCCACTCGCCTTCCACCTGCACGGGCAGCACACTCCAACCACGAGCGATCGCCTCGAGACCTGCCTGGTGAAGTGTGTTCGTACGGCGTGTAACCGGTCCTGTCAAAATGTCCTCGCTTTCTGCCCTATAGGGCAGGGGGTGAGTGTCCGCAGTGAAGCCTGCCAGGGTGAAGCACTGCGGATCTGCTTTTTATTGTTTCAAGCAGCTGCCCGCTACTGCGGGGCAGCTTGCCCGGTTAGATTTAGTTAAATCTAGTTAGGAAAAAAAAGAAGCTGAATTCGTCGTCTGAGACAGTGAAAAAAAAGAGGAGTGATTCACCTGGAGGGGGGGGAGTGATTCACCTGGAGGGGGGGGAGTGATTCACCTGGAGGGGGGTGTTAGGCCTTCTTCTTCGGAGCGGTGATGGTGTCGAGGATTCCGAGAACTTCCTGCGGCGCTGTGATTTCAACCATGGCGTCCAGCCACGTTTCGAAATTTCCAGGCTTACCCAGGCCGTCATTGATACGAGCCAGAGCATCCGGGTCAATACGCCAATCCTGAACCACACCAATCTCTTTCAAGGCGTCCATCGCGCCTTCTGCATACTTCGTGATCCGACTGCGGTTGGGGGAGCGTCTGAGCTCCTCGATTTCGCGCATCAGCCCGGCGCGATCGAGAATGGTGCTCCACTTCAGACGCTTGACTGCAGGTCCACGTGCATCCTGCCGGTAGAGCAGCACCAGCTCCGTCCCAATGCGTTTGGCCCAACGGTGGACCCCACTGCGGTTGGGAAGCTCGACCAGTGCCTTAAACATGGGGGAGTAACTCCGAGGGAAGAAACGTGCCCAGTCGCCAAGAGCCAGCTCCCAGACCATATGGCACTCCTGACCCAGTAAGTTACGGTCAATTTCGCGGGCCATCACGGAGATGACCTTCTCCTCGCGGGCTTTGACCAACTGTTTGGACTTCCGTTTACCTTTCGTCTGACCCGCGTCCTGCTCAAGGGTGCCCTTGACGTCAGGTGTCAGGTAGATCTTCATGCGTTCGAGGTGTTCCAGGGCGTTATGAACTTCGAGCAGGTGCTCTGGCTTCATACCCCCTTTGTGGTGTTTTTTGTAGCCCAGCAACTGCGCAACCTCACGCGTGTCGATGTGGATACGCGTATAGACGTTGGTATTGCCGACACCTTTCTCGGCCGCTTTCCAGAGAATCACACGCCAGACGTCGGCGGTTCGATCATCCAACCGGTTAACCTGTTCCACAGCGGCTTTCGCGGCTACCTGCACATCCTGGCCACGAAAGTTCAGCGTCTCGTAAGTCAGTCGGATACCCGCTGTTCGACCGTCCTCGAAGTAAGGGAATACCTCCTCCAAAGGGTTGTATTTCCAGTTTCGACCGTCACGGCTTGCACGGTCAATCAGGGCGTAGGGCGGGGCCGACAACATTCTCCGTAGGTGTGCTGGGTAGTCGGTAGCCTCATCATGCTGTTCTCTTCCTGATTCTGATGATTCTTTCAATTCCCACCAGTAGGGAATCATAGTACGCAAGCCATCCTGCCAGGCCCAAAGTGGAATGCGTTCAGGAAGCTGCACAGGAAGATGATGATGTGCAGGTAATGCAATCCTGTCGGAAAGGAACATTTCCTTCAAGAGGGTGCTAGCTAAGCTGCTGATTTCGATGGAAGTGCGCTCAGGCAAATTTACGGCAGTCCAAGAAAGTAAGCTGCCATGAAGACCTGCTGATCTACGCTTATTTTTAGGTTCAATCAATAATTTGGGCAACATTCTTTTCTGTGAAACTTTTACGCTTTTCCTATAATTGTTCCATTCGGACCAGAGAACTGGTATGCTATTTTCCATTCCCCACATTTGTGCGCGAGCATTAAGGAAATGTTTTTCCAGTTGCTTTTCCACTGGTAATTGGCGAAATTCTATCGAGTACTCGTCATATATGATATGAGCTTCTCGGCCCTCCTTAAACTCGGGTTTCGATTTTGCAATTTCGACTTCGTGTGACGAGTATTGTTTGTAAACCGCGTCAATGTTACCGGCTCGAAGTTGACGTAGTGGTTCTAAAAACGCATTAAGTTTCTCGCCTCTATATCCACCATGAATCTCAATGGCCAAGAAGAAATCAGCAACCACCTGTGCTTGTACTTGAATACTTGGAAGGGGCGGCGCTGCTTCGGTGAAGAGCGTGATAGGTCCAATTCTGGTTGCGTGTGGTTCTTGCCTCTCAGCCACGCCATACCTTCCCTGGCAACATTGCATCTGCCACATCTTGAAGCTTTTGATCGAACGTCATGAATCGAATCCCTAGTGGTGCAATCTTCACTGCCGCCGCCAGGTGGACCGCGTCATAAGCCCGGAGCTGGTGTCGTTCGGCGAGATCCCCAGCCTGCTTGAGGAGATCCTCGTTCACGGCTATGTTGGCGACCGCTGCCCAGTCTCTTTCAAAGGCCCTGAGCGCCTGCGTGTAGGCGGCTCCGCTCATCAACTTGCGTGCACGCCTGCTGGCCAACGCGGCCCGCATTTCCACGTACGTGATGCTATGGGCGATCACTCCGCCGGCGGCTGCCTGCTCAGTTAGTACGTCATCGCGCTTCGGTTCATCGGTGTAGAGCCTCATCATGGCCGACGTATCCAGGTACAGCAGGTGTCTGGCGTTGGTCACAGGTCAGGTCCACGGTGATCATGCAGGAGCTCCTCAATGGCTGGTCCCTTGACCTTGACGGGTGTATCCAGACCCATCGGCTTCTTTCCCCAGGGGTTCGCGCTGAGCAAGCTCATGGCTTCCGCTTTGGCTTGTGCGGTCTCTGCATCGTCTGCGTTGGGTGATTCGACCACCGCGATCTCCAAGCCCAGGACGTCGAGCGCCTCCAGAAGAGACTGCGGGATTTTGCCGTATGTACCGTTGAGAAGCTGCGTGACAGAGGGTTGTTTGATACCCAGGCGAGAGGCGAGTTGTGCGTGTGTGAGGCCCCGGCGGCGTACGGCCGCCTTCATCGCCTCTCTGACCCGAAGATTGGTATCCATATTGCCACAGTAGGTTAAACACCTATAAACTGCAAGAGCTATTAGCTGCAATAGGCGTATAGCCTATATTACTTTCTGAGGTCCATGCTGTTGAGAACGAATCCTCGGGTCACTTGCCGCGGGCGAGCGTGGTACGCCAGTTGCGTGCCGTACGCCGGGTGCGCGACCACCAGGTCCGCCGCTCGGAAGTGCCCGGGCCAGCCGGGCGCACTGGCGTCCAGACCGAGGCGTACCTGCGCGCCCCGCGCCCGCAGCCGCGACGCGACTCCCTGGTGGTACGCGCCCACGCTCAGGTCCGAACCCTGCGCGTCCAGGCCCAGGCGCAGCGCCACGTCCAGACTCGTCCCGCTCCCGAAGCACGGGTCGATGAGGCTGCGCGCGCCGCTCTGGCGGATCAGCCACTCGTACACCTGCGGCGCGCAGTTCCCGCGGAAGCGGGCGTCACCGCCCACGCCGCGCTCAGGGTGTTCACTCGCGGACCCCCGTGACTTCAGTCATGGGAGGAGCGAGTGTCCCGCCGTCAGGTGGGACTTGTCTTTCAAAGCAGCTTAATGCACGATGATGACTGTGAAGATCGTCCGCTCCGCCAAGCTGAAGCTGCGCTGTTCTCCCGAACAGCACAGCCGACTGCTCGCGGTCACGACCGCCTACCGGGACGCGCAGAACCACGCCTCTCAGTGGGCCTTCACGCACGGCAAAACGTCCAGTGGCATCGCCATTCACAAGGGCTGTTACGCCGACATTCGCGCCCGTTACGGACTGGCTTCCCAGCTGGCCTGTTCCGTGCGTGATTCGGTCTCCGCCGCCTATAAGACACTCTGGACCATGACCAAACAATCGGTGGCCCGACTCAAGGCCGCTCAGGGGCAGGTGGGCCGGAAGGGCCGTCTTCCCCGTCTTTACCGGGGTCTTGACCACGCCCCGGTCTTCAAGGCTCTGACCCTGGACTACCACTATGGGCGGGACTACTCGTTCAAGACCGGGCGTCAGGTCTCCGTGATGACGCTGGAAGGCCGGATGACCCTCGGGTATGCCGGTTGGAGCACCCACCTTGAAGACCTCCAGCGTCCGGATACGGAGATCGGAGCCGCGAAACTCTGGTATGACCGGCCAAAGAAGCAGTGGTATCTGCTGGTCGCCTACACGGTTGAGAAACCGGTGGTGGTCGGTGAACTTAAACAGGTGGTCGGGGTGGATGTCGGTCAGCGCTATCACGCCGTCACGAAAGTGATTGATCCGGTTGGCCACGGGAAGATCACCATGTTTGAAGGGAGCAGTCACCGGAAGAAGGCAGATCATGTTCAGCATCTCAGGACGAAGTTGCAGGCCAAAGGCACCCGGAGCGCGAAGCGGAGACTCGTTTCCATCAGCGCGCGGGAGAGACGGTTCACGGCCCAGCGCAACCACGTCCTTGCCCGTCAGATCGTTGACGCCAATCCCCTCGCCCTGATCGGGATGGAAGAACTCACCCACATTAGGGAACGCACCGAACGCCGGAGTCGCCCGAAGGCGTCCATGAAGCAGAAGAAGGTGAACCGGGTCAGGTCCACGTGGAGCTACGCGGCACTGCGGGCCATGGTGACCTACAAGGCCCCACTGGTCGGATCGCTGGTGACGGCGGTAGATGCCCGGTATACGTCGCAGACCTGCCCGAGGTGTGCGCATGTCAGTCGGGAGAACCGGCCTCAGGGCAGGGAACGATTCGCCTGCGTGAATTGTGGGTGGAGTGGACATGCGGACGTGGTGGGGGCGACGAACGTGGGGATGAAGGCGTGGCAGTGGAAGTTGGAACAGGAGTTCTCGGGGTGCTTGTCAGCCATCCCCAGCCGAGAGGCTGAAGACGTGACCCTCTATGACGCCGAAGGTGGGGCCCACCCCGCAGTTGAGGCTGAGGGGAGTCACAAGCCTGCGACTTCAGTCGCGGGTCGTTGACGAAAGGACAGCATGCAGAACTCCGGAAAGGAATGGATTCATGGGGGTCTCCAAAGGGGGAAAGAGGGCAGGGGAGAGGGCCGGTCAGCCCCCGTCCCTGCCGGGTTGATCTTCAGGGGCGTGCGCGGGCGTTTCAGACGGCCAGGACGGTGTACTCCATCGTCTCCCAGTCCGCGATGCGGTAGCGGTGGTACCCGCTGCTGTCCTCGAAATGCACGCGCCGCCCCACCCGCACGAGGGTGAACGTGTCCATCGCCGGGCCGCGCGTGAACGTCATGCCTCGGGCGAACTGCACGGTCGCGCCGCTGGGGACCCGCGCGGCCCGCTCGCGCTGCCGGACGTGCTCCCAGCAGCGTTCCCGCCAGCGGCGCGTCTGGAAATCCGGGTCGAGCGCGTCCCGCCGCTCCCGCGCGGCGTGCATCGCCTCGTACGACACCCCCGCCCGCCGGGACTCCCCGTTCGCCTGCCGGGCGGCCGCGTCGTCCTCGGGACTCAGGTGCGGCAGTGGCGCGTACTGCTCGGCGGCCGTGAGCACGGCCTTCGTGGCGCGGGCCTCGAGGGGGTTCATGGACTCGTCCAGGTCCCGGTACCAGAAGTTCTCGTGCTCCTGGCCGGTCCAACCTACCTTGTACACCGCGACGAACCACCCGCTGAACGGCACCGGACCCATGCTGCCGTACCGCATGACCACGTAGAATTCCGCGCGGCCGACCAGGGCGCTGGCGGCCACCTCCGTGACGGTCACGCCGCCGCTCCAGGGCTTCTCGTAGCGGTCGATGCCGCCCTCCCGGCTGACCAGCGTGCCGTAGAAGAAACTGGGCATGGACGTGCCCCTGGGGAAGTGCGCGGTCGTGGTGCCCATCAGGCGCCACGCGCGGCCGCAGCCGGAGTGTGGGGCAGGGTGACCTGCACGGGGCGGTCCGCTTCGAACGCCAGGGACTGGCGGCAGGCGGTGCGCAGCACCACGGCCCGCGCGGTCGTCGTGGACCGCGTGACCGTGAACGTGCCGTGCGGGGTGTGCAGGTGCGCTCCGCGGGGCACCTGGGCGGCGGGAAGGGTGACCTTGGACATGGTGGACTCCTGAAAGGGGGGCAGCGGCCGGGAAGGCACGCCGGGAGGGGGGAGGGGGGCCGTCACCTTCCCCTGGCCCAGGGAAGCGTCCCTTGCTTCCCTGGGTGACTGGTCGGGTTCAGAACGCCGGGAAGAGTCCGGCTCCGCGCCCGGCCGTCAGGGTCTCCTGCCGCTGCCGGGTGTTCTTCTGGGCCGCTTCGATGTACTGCGCGTTGGCGCAGACGGTGACCCGCTTCGAGCCGCGCCGGCCGATCAGGGTGACGCTCAGGCCGTCGACGTGGCTGATCTCGCAGGCGACGCTGCGCTTGCCGTCATGCCAGATCAGGGCGCCGAGCCGCTGGCCGGGCTGGGGGTTTACGCGCTCATGCGCGGCCGCGAGGTCCCGCTGCTCCTGCTCGTGGCGCAGCAGTTCCCGCGCATAATAGATTTCCATGCCGATCACGCCGCCATCAACTACCCACGACTAAAGTCGCGGGTTTGTCTCTGGACTCCACCGCAGTCCCGCATACCTCGTGAGGCGTGCAGTTTTGGCTTCAGCGTCCGAGACATCAGGGGTGGTTGATAAGTACCCCGTAACCATCCAGTCTTGCCGGATGACCAGCGTTCTCATCGTTATGTTTCTGGAACCCAAGAGGTCAGAATGCACCTCGTATCCGCAACTCTCGCACCTGAACATCAGTCCCGCGCCCGGTCTATTCCCCTTGCTGGTATGACCGCACTGGGTACACGCCTGCGACGTGAAGTGGGCGTCCACCTTTACGGTCATGCAACCGTTCAGTGGGGCCTTGTAAGCCAGGAATGTTTGCAGCTCAGCAAAACTCCACTGACTCCGGCGACGTTTGTTGGCACGGGACTTCTTGTTCGCCCTGTGGGTTCTACGTCCCTCGGTGCGATCACGGATATTCGTCAAGTCCTCAAGCCCGATGAACGCATTGGGGAAGCGACGAAGAATACGAAGGCTCAACTTGTGGTTCCAGTCAGCGATAAACCGTCTTTCCCGGCCCGAAAGCTCAATGAGCTTCCTTGTTGCGGAGCGGGTGCCTTTACGCTGAAGATTCTTACGCAGGCGGGAGAAATGCTCCTTCCTTTGGCGGGCCTGCTTGCCGCTCTGGAAGAAAGAGTTGTCCTGGGTATCCGAGACAACCGCGTGGTACCGCTGGCCGACATCCACACCCACAACCCGCTTGTGATCCTCGGACTGCGGATCGGGAAGGGTCACGGTCAGCGCCACAAGCAAGTAATATTGCTTCTTCCGCCGGTCATACCAGAGTGTCCCTGAGCCGATTTTGGCACCATCCACGATGAGCTGGAGGTGCTTGGCGTATCCCTCGTAGGGGATCACGATGCGGTTGTTCAGGGTGTCCACGCTGACCTGCTGGTTCTTCTTGAAGGAGTAATCTTTCTTGTAGAACATCGTCAGGCTGCGCGAAACGAACTTAGGCGGCGCATCGAAGCCCTTGAATCGGCGGGGCTTCAGTCCGGCCTCCATGCGGAACGCCTGCTTCTTCTGGTGATCCTTGAGCTTCGTCCAGAACTGTTTGAACGAAGCGCCCACCCGGCGAGGAACCGAACAGGCGGACTGCGCCTTGAGCCCAAAGTGTTCACGCAGATGGGTGTAGACCTCCTTCTGAATCTTCGAGGCGTTCGATGACTTGCCCATGTCGAAGGCCACTTTGGCCGTGTGATTCAGCGCGTCCCGATAGCTCAGGGTGAACGCATCCAGGGCAACTTTCTGCTCCTGGGTGTGCTTCAGCTTGAGCTTAGCGGTGAGCGTAATTTCCACATAAAAATGGTGTCACACGTAGTAGGCTAAATCAAGATGCTTCAGCTTCAGTCGCCCTTCGGGCGAGACGGCAGGGTGCCCACGACTGAAGTCGCGGGCACCCTGCCGTCAACGGTGGACGCGCTGGGTTCCGCGCGCCCGCAGTTCGTCGTTCAGCAGGTCGCCCAGTTCGGCGATCACGCGGGCCTGCACGTCGTCGGTGTACCTCAGCCCAGCACGCAGCGCCTGCGCGACGAGGTGTTTCAGGTACGCCCGGTGCGGGTCTGCCGGACCGCCGCCCCGGATCGCGTCCCAGTGGTTCGCGGTTTCCCAGGTGGCCGTTCCGAGCGGGTACAGTCCGGACGGCCGGGCGGGCGGGATGGTTTCAGGGGCCGGAGTGGTGGGGGTGGTCATGGGGACTCCTTGATGCGGGCGGCGCGTTCCGCTGAGGGAAGACGCGCCGCCGGGAGAGGGGGGAAGGTCTGGGGGAAGCCGCGATTCAGGCCGGTCTGGTGCCGCGCCCGGCGGCCAGGGCCTCCTGACGCGGCTGGGTGCGTTTCTGAGCCGCTTCGATGTACTGTGCGTTGGCGCAGACGTTCAGCTGCTCTGGATTCTGGTCGTCCAGATGCCACTTTTTTAGGAGGATGATGTCGGCCATGAAGGTTTCCCCGCGCATGGTGTTGATCATGGTGGTACTGGCGATGACGCCCGTGTTGTTGATGTCGGTCTATGGAGCCGTGGTAACACACCAACTGTATGTACAGTCGGCTCACTTCATGCCAGTTCCTGCGCGCGTGGTGGAACGTCAGGACTTTAAGTATCTGGATGAAACAGAAAACCGAATGAAGCGCGTCTGCATATTCCGCTACGCTTACAGCATTGAAGACAAGTCGTATAAGAGCCATCGCGTGACAATCGGGGAAGATCAGACCAGCGACGGCGCCAGGAGTGGATTATGCCGTTGGATTTCTGACTTGCCTGATAAAGGAAAGGACGTGATCGCGCTGGCCGACTTAGAATCACCGGAAGTGTCAATCATTATTCGAAACTTTCCGTACCCTGCCATAATAAATGCATTTCTGATGGGTATAGTATGGTTATCCGCTGCGATACTATGCTTTAAGGTGAAATAACTGTGCCGGTTCAGTAACCACGGGTCTGGGAGACGCCCCGTTCAGGACGCCGGGTGCCGCCGGGCCTCGCGGGTGCGGGCCAGGTCCTCCTCGCGCTGCCGGGTGCGTTTCAGGGCGTCCTCGATGTCGCGCGCGTCGGTCTGGAGTTTGAACGGCCGCCGGTCGCGCCGCCCGGCCAGGGTGATTCGCAGGCCGTCGACCGCCCAGACGAAGCACCCGGTGCGCCGTTTGCCGTCAAGCCAGATCAGCGTGCCGAACCGCTGGCCGAAATAGGGACGCAGGCGCTCGTGCGCGGCCGCGACGGCCCGCTCCCGCTGCTCGTCCCAGAGCTGCTGCCACGCGAAACGGATTTCCGTCTCGATCTGGCCGCGCCCCGCGCCGGAGTCGCGTACTTCGGGGCTCAGCAGGTCGCCCAGGTCGCCGGTCACGCGGTCGTACAGGTCCTCGCCGGACCGCTGTTCGCTCAGGGCGTACTCGACGAGGCGTTTCAGGAACGCGCGGTGCGGGTCCAGCGCCGCGCCGCCGCTGATGGCCTGCCAGATGTCCCGCGCTTCGCCGGTGGTCGCCGCGAGCGGGAACGGTCCGGACGGCCAGACCGTGGGGGCGGTGGGGGCGGTGGGGGCCGTTTCAGGGGAGGCTGGGGTCATGGGTGGCTCCCGAGGTGAGTTGCAGCTGCATTAATCCCAGTCGCGGTCGTACTGTTCCAGTCGCCGCAGGCTCTCCCGCTCATCCGTCTGGGGCTGGGCGCTCTGGATCTCGCTCAGGTCGAACACGTTGAGATGGCCGTTGCAGCCGACAAACCGGATGACTGCCCGGCCGGTGCCGACTTCCGTGCCCTCGACGAACCCGGTGGTCTGTCCGCCGGACGGCGGCGTGCGGACCATCTCGCCGACGGTCAGGCCAGCTGGGGCGGTCGTTTCAACCTGCACTGTCGGGCGGGATTCCGGCAGGTTGCGGGATTCTTCGAACGTCGTGTGTTTGCCTTCGACTCGCAGGCGGCGGTCGGCTTCGCTTTCTCCGATCAGGGTGTCGTAGATCATGGTCAGTTCCTTTGTGGGACGGCCCTGCTCGCTTACGCGCCCTGGGCGAGCAGGGTCGCCCGGAGGTTCTGCGCGGCGCGCTGCATTTCCTGCCGGGCGCCGTGATGGGGGCGCGACGATCTAAGTACGTCGAAGCTAACATTGCGAGATTCCGGGAAGGCACCGGAATCTCTCCATTCCCGCTTCAACGTACTTCCTCTGCTACGCGCTCCGCGCGGTTTATCTACAAGATAAACGCAGTGTACTTAGGAGGTCATGACTCCTTCGGCGTGAATACTGACCTGCTGGGCGGCGGCGGTCAGGGCATCTAGGTTCGGCCTCCCGACGTAGCTACCGTGCGTTCCGATGTTGTTGGGCATCCAGTCGACGCGCTTTTTGGGGAGGTCGGGAACGTCCAGGCTGTGGAGGATGGCGTCGCCCCTCTGAAGGCGCACCCGGTACCCGATGTGCGCGCCGTACCGGTCTTTGAGAGGGGCGAAGCGCACCACGGGACCGCTATGGTCCGGTTGGCTCTCTCCGGGGATCACGGGCAGTTCCGTGCCGAGGCTCAGGGCGCGGCTGACGAGGCGGGGGATGAGGCTCCTGTATTGCCCAGTGGGCTGGCGGATTGGGTAATTGGTGGGCATGGGAACTCCTGGGGTGTGAGTAGCTGGGGAGGTGTGGACCCTAACCTGGGCCGGGGGGAGCGCCCCGCGCTCGCCACGGTGTGTCTTCCGGGTCCTGGGGGAGCGTGGCCCCGCGCGGGGAGGACGGCCCGTCACCAGGGCCAGGGGAGGGGACTGCTGGACTGCCCGGCCCGCAGGGCGGCGCGCGCCAGTCCCCACCACGTCACCCAGTCGGTCTCCTGGCGTTCCTGCGCGTCCAGGGTCAGGACCACCCGTTCCAGCAGCCGCAGCGCTTCGAGTTCCCGGTTCTTCAGTGGGCGCCGCCCCACTTCGGCCAGGTCGCTGAGCGTGCCGGACTGCGGCGGGATGCGCACGCCCCGCTCGGCGTACAGCGCGTCGGCCGCGCGCTCCCCTTCGCGCAGGGCGTAGATGGTGACGCCCAGGGCCGTCATGCGGTACGCCTCGGGCGTGTGGCGCGAGCGGGCCAGTTCAACGTCAATTTCGTGCAGGTCCAGCGGGTCGTCCATGTCGCGCACGGCGGGCAGCAGCGTCTGGAGGGGCATGTCCAGCACGCCCGGCCCGCGCAGGCGCTGCAGGTGCGCCCGCGCGGCGGCCTGCGCGGCCGCTGGAACGTGCGGACTGTCCGGCTCGCCCCGCAGTACGCGCCCCAAGGCGTCCAGGTGCGCCCCCATGGTCAGCAGGGGCCGCTGGGCGTCGTGCGCGGAGACGGGCGGCAGGAACGCCAGCAGCGCCTCCACGAGCGGCCAGCGTGCCGCCTGCGGGACGTCCTTCAGGGCGGACAGCGCCGGGCCCAGCTGCGAGAAGATCGCCCCGCGCGCCTGATCCGTGAAGGTCGGCAGTGGCGTCACGCCTGTCGGCGCGGTGAGGTCGTGGGAAGCCGCCATGCCCCGCAGTATGCCCGCCCCCAGGCTGAGGAGAGCAGGGAAGCCCGCTGCCCGTCAGTCCATCAGCAGGCGGCGCATGGTCCGCTTGCCCCTCGCCGCGTTCCCTCCACGGGCGCCACTCTGGGCGGTTCGAGCAGGGCGAGCACGTCCGCCCGCAGCAGGTGGCCGTCCGGCGCGTGCGGCGCGACCTTCGCGGCGGGAAGACCCAGCAGCAGGGCGAGTTCAGCCACGGTGAGCCGGTCCGCTGCGTGTCGGTTCAGCTGCCAGCGGACCGCTTCGCGCAGCCAGGGTGGCAGGTGGGACACCAGTCGCTTCATGCCCGCGCTCCGTCGGGCAGGGTGTCGTAGAAGATCGCGTACGCCGCCTGCATGGCCGCCATCGCCCCGCCCGCCACCGCGAACGCGATCTGGTTCCCCTTCGTGACGTCCCCGCAGGCGTACACGCCCGGCACGGTCGTCATCTGCTGCGCGTTCACGGTGATCCCGCTCGCGGTGACCTCGCAGCCCAGTGCCTCGGCGAGATCCGCGCGGAGTTCCCGGCGCCCGTGCGTGTACAGCACGTCCCGGTCCAGCGTCCGGCCGCTCTGGAAGGTCAGGGTCACGCCGCCCCCCTCGCGGCCGTCCACGCGGACCAGGGGTTCCTCGATCAGCGTCACGCCGCGCTCCAGCAGCAGGCCGCGCTGCTCCGGCGTCAGGTCTGCTGCTCCGTCCGCGCAGACGAGCACGTCCCGCGTGAGCTTCTGGTGGTACAGCACGCTCTGCACGCCGCCCACGCCACTCAGGCCCGGCAGGTGCACCGCCACCTGACCGCCGCGCAGTTCCCAGCCGTAACAGTACGGGCAGTGGTGCACGCCCCGTCCCCACTGCTCGCGCAGGCCTGCTGGGGTGTCGGGCAGCACGTCCCGCACCCCGGTCGCCAGGATGACCTTCCTGGCCCGCACGGTCTCACCCGTCGAGAGCGTCGCCGTGAAGTCCCCGTTCTGGCCGGTCAGGGCAGTCACGTCCGCCTCGATCACCGGGAAGTCGTAGGGGCGCAGGTCGTCCCGCGCGGCCGCCAGGATCTCCCCCGGCGGGCGCCGGTCGCGGCTGAACACCCCGCCCGCGTGCGGACTGGGCGCGTTGCGGCTCGGCCCGCCGGAGATGACCACGCCCGACTTCAACCCGCGCGCGGTGTACAGGGCCGCACTCAGGCCCGCGAAGCCCCCACCGACAATCAGGACATCGCGCAGCGGGAAGCCGTCAGGGTGGCCAGGGCCGGTGTCGAAGCGTTTGTTCATGCCGCGCAGCATGGCACGGGAAGCGCCCGGCGCGGGCCGCAGGTGCGGCTGGGCGACACGTGGGCGCATGGGAGGGGAGAGCGCACGCAGCGGCTTCCGGTGAAGCGCCCTGCGCCGCGTGCTTCAGGGCGTGGCGGGTGCGGCGCGTCCGGGCTTCTCTCCGACCGGACGGCCTTTGGCGATGAACGTCACGTCGGCGTAGTGATCGTCCAGGCGGATGAACTGACCTTCTTTCTGGGCGTATTCCTTGAGGAAGCGGTTGCATGACGCGGCCCAGCTGGCCACTTCGATGTTCCAGCCGTACCTGCGCGCCCGCTGGAGTTGCGTGAGAAAGCCCTGTCCCTGGGTGCTGCCGCTCCCGTCACCTGTCAGCAGCAGCATGGTTCCGGGAGCGTGATCGAGGACCGTGTTCGCCATGGCGAGCTGAAGGACTTCATCCACTGCGACTTCCCCGCCGGTCTGGTTCCCGCGTTCCTGCTTGATGACCCGGACGCCGAGACGGTCGAATGTTTCCCACAGGGCGTCGTTGTCGGGTGGCAGTGAACCTGCGACGACGGCCGACGCCAGAGGCCGCTGCGCCTTGACTGCGCTGAGCAGACGCGCGAAGTGGATGCGGAAATCCAGTTCGTGTCCCGGTTCTACCATGCTGGATACGTCCTTTCCGCTGAGCCAGATGTTCGAATTATCCCAGAAGAGATGCAGCGTCATGCCCCAGCCTAGCAAGGCTGCGTGCGCTGAGCGCGCTGGATTGAACGGGGTGGGTGCTGACCGTCCTGGTGGCTTTCTTCAGGGCGCGGACGCCCGCGCCTGCCACGCCAGGATGACCTGCTCTGGTGCCGGCGCGCTTCGCAGGTCGAGCAGGTCCTGCGTCGTGACGAGGTGGTCGAGGAACAGGTCCGTGGCGACCTGCTCCAGCACGCTGGGGAGCTTTAGGGGCGCCAGGAACAGCCGGGCGGCGGCGGGGGTCCGGGCGGGTTCCAGCAGGGGTTCCGGGCTGGCCTGACGGGCGGGGGGCGGCGGCGGAGCGGCTTCGCTGGTGTACTTTTCGGGGTGCTGGATGATGTCGACCAGAAGGCCCGGGCGGCTGCGGACCTTGTACCCGTTGGCGATCATGCCGTCGAACCTGGCGACGCGCTGTTGCACGCTGGCCGGGCCGTGAGCGGCGACGAGTTGGAGGGCGATCTGGTGGCTCACGCCGCGCGCGGTCAGCAGCGCGGTCGTGGCCGGGTCGGCCGGTGGCGTGGTCGCGGGGTCGGGTGGGATCACCACGGCGGCCGGGAGGGCGTCCGTGTGGGGCCGGAAGGTGTACAGCACGTCCTGTCCCGCGCCGCGCCCGAAGTACTCCACGCCCTGGAGGAAGCCCTGGGTGATGAGTTGCTGGTGGGCGGGTTCGAGCGTGCGGCGGATCCGGTCGGCGCGGTCGTCGAGGATGCCCAGGTGCTGCCCCCAGGTGCGCAGGTTGATGCGGAAGCTCGTGACGCTGGCCGGCGCGTCGTGGGGCCAGTGTTGTTCGCTCAGGATGCGGAACAGCAGCCGCGCGAGGGGCTGTTTGAGTGCCTTGAGGACCGTGAGGTCCAGCGCGCGGATGAAGCCGCTGCGGATGCTGGCGGTCAGGTCGCTGTCGAGCGTGATTTCGAGCAGCGATTCGGCGCGGAGGTTCTTGAAGGCCTCCGGGTTGTGCGCGCGGTCAAGGACGGTGAACTTCAGGATCAGGCTGGTGTTGATGTCGCGGTAGCGGTACTGGTCCTTGTCGTACCAGCTGTCCCGGATGCGGTACACGGTGCCCTGCAGGCGGCTCAGGGTCCGCATCAGTTCGTCGTGGTACGGCTGCGCGTTGGGGAGGCTGGAGAACGTCAGGAGCTGGTAGGCGGTGAGGCGCATCAGGCCGCTTTCGGGCTGCCCGGCGGCGATGTAGGCGTTCACGAGGCCGAGGAGGATGTCGTTGTCGCTGCCGTGCGGCACGACGTCGTGCCGGGGGGCAGTGCAGGTGACGCTGATGCTGGTCCCGAGGTCCCCGCTGGATTTGAATTCCTTCGTCCAGGTCGTGAGCGTGCTGGGAACGCGGTTGTTGGCCAGGATCAGGGAGAGGCGGGCGAGATTGCGCTCGTCGTGCCCGCGGTCAGGCGGCGCAGATCTCACGGGGCGGGTCATGCGGCCATGCTACCCGATCAGCTGGGGGCAGTTGAAGCGATTGTGGATGCCTCTTCTGGAGATGTGTGTAAAAGAATAAAAGAAATGATGATCATCATCAGGGAGGCGCGCCGCCTGCGTCCTGGACGGCGATTTTCGGCGAATCCCCCAAAGGTTCGTGCCTGGTCCTCCAAAGGTTCGTGCTCCGGAGGGGCGAATCCTCCAAAGGTTCGTGCCCAGTCCTCCAAAGGTTCGTGCTGCGGCCGCCTGGACCCTCCAAAGGTTCGTGCCCGGTCCTCCAAAGATTCGTGTCCGGTGCGCCAAAGATTCGTGCTGCGGCGGATTCAATTCGCCAAAGATTCGTGCCCGATCCGCCAAAGATTCGTGTTCCGCAGGGGCAAATCCTCCAAAGGTTCGTGCTCAATCCGCCAAAGATTCATGTTCCGGAGGGGCAAATCCTCCAAAGATTCATGCTGGGGCGGGCCGCTGCGGAGAACTGGAGCGGGGGGCAGCCGCCCGGCGGCCGCAGTGCGCAGGGCGCAATCCTCCAAAGGTTCGTGCTGTTGGGGGAACTGCGCCGTAGGCCCGCGTCCGCCGATGTGGCCGGACCTTCAGGCCACGTCCCGCTGGAGCGTGCGGAGTTCCGCCGGGCGGATGAACGGCGCGAGCGGCTCCGCCCCATCCAGCAGTTCCCCGCTTTCCCGGTCGAAGCGCAGTTCCACGTCGCCGAGTGCCACCCGCACGGCGCGTTTGGTGAGGCGGACCTTGCGGGCCAGCCGGACGCGCAGCAGCGGCCCTTCGAACACGCACACGGGCACGCCCTTCCCGAACAGCGCTGGGATGGCCAGTCGCGCCTGCCGGGCCGCCTGTTCGAACAGGCTGAGGTTCGCTTCGTGCACCGTCACGTAGGCGGCCGTGACGTCCTGCAGGAGTTCCAGCCCTTCGTGCGCCCAGGTGCGCAGCAGCGTGCGTTCCTCGTCGGCCAGCGCCGTCAGCCGCTCACGCACCAGTTCCAGCGGCATGGGGGTGGTCCCGCCGTACAGCGGCCACAGGCGCCGCCGGTCGGTGACGGGCGCCACGTCCGGCGGTGGGGGCAGCGTCGGGGAGGCCGCCCCGGGCGGGGCACTGGGACGGGCGCGTCTGGACCGCGTGCGGCGTTCCGGCGTGGCCGACTCCGGGCTGGGCAGGGCCACTGGGCTGGGCAGGTCTTCCGGGCTGGACTGCTGTTCCGGGCTGGGCTGCTGTTCCACGTCGGCCTGCGGTTCCGGGTCGGGCAGGGTGCCGGGCTGCACGAACTGCCTCGCGGTCCAGGCGTCCTTGCCGTACGCGAACCGGAGGACCTGCTGCGCGCGGGTGACGGCGACGAACTGCACGGCGCGTTCCTCGTCCGGGTCGCCCTGGCTCATGGGCATCAATTCTGGGTACAGGATGGTCACGCGGGGCCATTCCTTGCCTTTGGCGCGGTGCACGGACGCGAGCAGCACGTCGGCGTCCGCGTCGTCCCGGCAGACCTGGGCGAGCAGGTACAGGACATCGGCGGGCGTGGCCTCCCCGGACGGTCTGGACACCACCCACGCGAGGTACCGCAGGCAGCGGCCCAGGTCCTGCAACTCAGTCAGGGGGCGGCGGGCGGCGTCGTCTCCGGCCGCGAGGCGGAGCTTGAGGGGCTCGGTGCGTGGCGCGAGGTGCGCCTTCACGAGTTCGGTGACGTCGTCGTTCCGGAAAGCGGCGGGGAAGGCGGCGCTGACGCTCTCCCGCAGCTGCTGGGCGAGGTCCCGGCCGGTCACGGCGACACTCAACCCGGCTTTCATCAGGGTGAGTGCCTGCCGGATCAGGGGGGCGTTGGTGCGGCACAGCACCACGTCCCCGCGCGCGTAGGTGGCCGTCTCGGCGCTGATGTGTTCAATCGTGCCGGGCGCGGCGCCGGTGGCGGGCCGGATGAAGTCCGAGTGCGCCCGCGCGTAGCGGATGACTTCGCGGGGGCAGCGGAAGGACACGCTCAGGGGGAGTTCCAGGGCGCCGACCTGCTCTTTGAGGCGCGACAGGGCCATGGGATCCGCCCCGGCCCAGGTGTAGATCGACTGGTCGCTGTCCCCGACGAAGATCAGGCGCCCGGTGCGGTCCGGGTTGCTGGGAGGTCGGTCCCTGGGGTCTCTCAGTCCGGACAGGTTGATGCCTGTTCCCAGGCCCAGCAGGTGCAGGACGTACGCCTGCCGCAGGGGCGTGAGGTCCTGCGCTTCGTCCACCAGGGCCAGGGGGAGGGTGCCGTACCCGTACCCGGCGGTGAGCGGCAGCCACAGCAGGTCGGTGAAGTCCGCCCGGCCTTCCGAGAACCACATGTTGTGGCCGCAAATATGGAACTCCGGAATCCATTCGATCAGGTCTTCGGGCACGCCGGGCCACTGTGCGCGGGTCGCGAGCCACTGGGCCTGTTTTTCGGTGAGGAGGCCCAGTCGTTCCTCGCGGGCGATCGTCCAGGCGCGTGCGGCGGGCGCCTCCCATTTCTTCCGGAAATCCAGCTGTCGCGCCACGTCCTGCGCCTTATCACTGTGCACGCGGAAGGTCGCGCCGGCCCGGTCTCGCAGCAGGCGGTGGCCGTGTGCGTGCAGCGTCAGGGCCCGCACGCGGGGGGGCAGGCGCGACTGGAGGTCCGAGACGGCGTGTTTGTTGTACGCGAAGTACACGCCCTGCGTCTCCAGCTGCCACGCGGCCTCGGTCAGGGTGGTGGTCTTGCCCGCCCCGGCGGTCGCGCGCAGAAACACGTGCCGCCAGGAGTCGGTGACGACCTCGAGGAAGTCCCGCTGTTCGGGCGTGAAGTGCGCTGAAATGGACCTGGACATACGCTCGCCTCCTGTGTACAGCGTAGGTGCGCAAGACTTTCGCGCGCCAGTGGGGGGCGGTGGCGTGGCCTTCAGGGAGCGAGCAGCACGAGCCGGTCGCCCAGCAGTGCCCGTAACTGAGCGACGTCCCGGTGGGTGCTGTCGTTGCGCCCAGCATCGACGGGTTTGACGGTGACGCGCACAACGCGGGCCTCGGTGATGCTGAACGGCCGCTCCACAGCGTCCAGGGTGCCCGCGTAGTGTTCGCCCCGCGAAAACCATTCGCGTTCGGGAACATCCAGTTCGATGACCGCCCCGTAGGTGGCGAGGTTCTGCGTGAGGCTCAGATCAACCTCTCCGGTCGCCTGGGCATTCGCGTAGCGGGTGGCCCGCGCGGCCGTGTCGGTCGCGTCGAACTTCAAGCCCTTGAGGTGCGGCTGCCGCGTCTCGATGGCCGTGACGAGGCCGACGGCGTTCCAGACAGCGCACCCATGATAAGCATCCATGCCGTATGTTCCTCCATCCGGTCGGTGCTGAGCGGGGACGCGCCCGGTGACCGGGCGTCACTCCTCGGCGGGCAGGGGGACGTGATCGCGGTCGCGGTCGTGGTCGACGTCGCCGTCGGCGGTCAGGTGGACCAGCACGCCGGGACTCCCGGCCGGGTCGGGACCGTAGGGCTGAGCGCAGGTCTGGCACTCGGGGACGCTCTGCGCGTCGTTCACCTGCCCGGCCTGCTGCTCGGCGTCCGCCAGGAGGAAGCGCAACTGGTCCTGAAGGGCGCCCACGCCGGACGTGGGGAAATCCAGGCCCATTCCGGCGTACTCGTCGGCCTGGCGCTGAAGGGAACGGATCGATTGAATGATGTGTTGCATACCTGCCTGCCGGCCCAGGGAAGCGTCCCTTGCTTCCCTGGGTGTCTGGTCGGGTGGGGGGAGCGCGGCCGCCCGCCGTGTTGGGCCCAGTGCCCTACCGGGACGGGGACGGCCGCGCCTGCGACTGACGGGCCGCGCTGGCCCTGGTTTCAGGGGGCGGGGTGGCTCAGACCGGCTGGCCGTGCTTGTCGAAGTCGCTGAAGTCGCCGTCGGTGTGCAGGACGCCGGAGTACGACCAGTCGCCCCAGATGCTGAGGTTGCCGCCCAGATTGATGGCGCCGCGCCGGTCAGGCCATCGGGTCATCTGGCCGCGCTGACCGTCCTCGCAGGTGATGGCCCAGGTCTTGCAGCCGATCATCAGCACTTCGGCCTGATCGGGGGGGAGGTGCTGCCGGGCCGCTTCGATGTTCTCGGCGGTGATCACGTTGATGTGCCCGGGGGTGGGGTTGAAGTCGCTCATGGGGCTCCTGTGGGCGCTCAGCCCAGGTTTTCTTTCACGTCGTGGGTTCGGTCCGCTTAATCGAGTCGGACGGGCGCTTCGGGGCCTTCGCCGTCCATGTTGACCGCCACGAAGTCCAGGAAACGTAGTTCGTAGCGGGTGCGGCCGGGGCCGGTCCAGTAGCCGTGCAGGTGCGGTTCGCGCAGGTGCGGTGGCATGCGGCGGCCCGTGCTGACCGGGGCGGCCGGGCTGCCCGGGTCGGCGTCTCCCTGGGCCTTCCGGGCGTGGTACGCGCGCAGGACGTTGCCGGTGTCGACGCCCGCTTCCCAGACGGTGGCGGCGCCGGATTCGCTGAGTTCTTCCTTGCCGCCCTTGCCGCGCCGGGGCGTGACGGGGCGGGGCGTGCCGGGGCCGAGCAGCTGCGTCTTCTCGCTCCCGAGGTACGTGACGCACAGCAGGGCGAAGCCCAGGTCGCGGGCCACGCGGGCGGCGTCTTCTTCCGCGAAGTTGGTCGCGCCGGTCTGGGCCATCAGGCGGATCTGTTCGGCCACGTCGCCGCCCAGGGGGAGACTGACGGGCGCGAGGACGTGATCGCCGTACGCGCGGTTCTCGATCAGGAGTGTGAGCCACGGCCTTCCCTGGGTGGTGTCGATCGCGGCGAAGAAGCCCGTCTGGGAGGGGTGCGTCAGGCCGCCGGGAACGGGGATGTACGTGGCGTGGCCGCGCAGGCCGGGCAGTTCGGCCGGGAGGCGGGTGAGGGGGCGGGCGCGGCGCAGGCGGGCCAGGACGTCCTCGTCGATGCGCACGACGTGCTTGGCGTACCGCCACGCGGTCAGGACGCCGACTTCGTATGCGCTGATGATGGCGCTCCGTTCGTCCAGGCCGTCGCGGTCCTGGAGCAGGGCGGCGGTCAGGAGGCCGGGGACGAAGGTGCGGGCGTCCCAGGCGGCGCGTTTCTTCAGGAACAGGTGCGGGAGGGCGGCGCTCGTGGCGGGCGCGGCGGCCTTGACGCGCTTCAGGTGGCGTTCGAGGCGGGCGAGCAGCGTGGGGTTGGCCTCGTGCTGCCGGGGCGGGTCGGTGAGCGGCGGGAGGTGCGTGAGGGCGTTCAGGATGGCGCGCCGGGCGGCTTCGGCGGGGTCGCTGCCGGTCAACTCGGGCAGGACGGCCAGGAGGGAGCCCTTGACGACGAGTGGCAGGGGCCACTCCTGGCTGGCGCCCATCAGGATGGGAATGATCACGTGCACGTCGCCGACGGGAACGCGGAAGACGAGCGCGCCTTCGAACAGGGTGCCGGCGACCGTGCGGGGCTCGTCGAATTCCAGCCAGACGCTCGCGCCGTTCCAGTCCTGCGTGCCGGGGGCGTGCAGGTCGCTGACGGTGATCCGCGCGGCCTGCGCGGCGTGCGCGGCGTGCAGCAGGTGAGGATACGTGCAATGGAGGTCGACTCAGAGGCTCCGAATTCAGGGAACTCCGTTTCACATTCCTGAACGCCTTCAAGTTCAAGCCAACATATGTAGCAATGTGTCCTTCCAGTGCCGCCGTACTGGCCGGAGCCCTAGAACATCCAGTTCTCGACCATGCCGTTTCGTCGCTGATTGCCCACCAAGCACGTGACGTCCATGGCGTTCGCCACGCGAGCTTCGCTCATCAATGGCGTCACCGTGCAGCCCAGGAGCTTGAACAGCCCGACTGGGTAATACACCTGCCCATTCAGGAGAAAGGGCGCTCCCTGGAGGGTTACGGACCTTCCGTTCAGCCGAGCAGCTTTCTGCCCAAGCGTCAGGGCGAGGGTCTGCTGTCCGAGGGACACTTTCACGATTTTTCCAGTCTGCTGAACGACGGCAAATTTCTGGACGTATCTGGCATCGGTATATCCTGCCCCGCGCGTTGCCCCCGCAGCCCGCGCCTCATTGCCTGGCGTCAAACTACCGCTCCGTCGGGTCACAGTGACGGGAAGCGTCGCTCCAGCCGACGCTACGGCCACCTGCGTAACGTAACCCGGTTTTGAACTCACGGAGAGGTACACCGGGTGCTTGGCGACACTGGAGTTCCAGATGTTGAAGTACGTCGACGGTGCGATCTCGATCCACTGCCGGTATTCCATGGGGAAGTCTGGATTGGGCGTGGTACTCATGGCCGGGTCACCGTTGCTCTCCCCGCAGACGGCGCCTTTCAGATCGCCAGCACCAGGTACCGGCTGACAGGGGACGGTTCTGGCCGTATAGGTGATTTTGTTGGCGATGGCGATCTGAATAGCAGTCTGTGCACTTGAGGAGCCCATGATCAGCAGGGCCAGTAGGGCGTATGGGTATCTCATGAAGCCTCCGGGAAATTATGTGGTTGAGCAGCATTATGGCCCTGCCGACCGCAGTTGGTCGGGGCACTCGACCGCTGCGGCAATTCGTGATGACGGAGTGAGATTGACCGGCGTACTTTGAAGCATGCGCCGATCATCCTTCCTTGCCCTCGCCACTTCGCTGTCCGTTGGCGTGGCCTCTGCACAAACGGGCATGAACGTGTTCTCGTTCAACAACGCGTCATCGAGCCTCCTGCTGACCTGGACGGAAGCAGGAGGCCAGTTGACCGGCTCGCTTCAGGTCGTGACTGGCGCCGCCCGTGCGGAAGGTCCGCAATTTGACGTGACCACGAACGTGGTTCGTGGTACCCGGAATGGTGCCAGCTACAGCTTCGTACTGGAGAATAAACTGGCGTTCTTCGGGGCGAGTGCTCTCAGCGGCACCCTTACCAAAGACACCCTGACCCTGACTGTTCCCAGGGCTGAAGGGGGCTTTGCGGCGTTCCCGCTCGCTCGGACGACCCTGCCTAAATTCAACACAGCGGTAGCCACGCTCCGGGCGAGCGTCACGCAGCGCTCACAGACTTTGGCTACAGAGGCAAGGCAGCGGGCCGAGCAGGCAGCAGTCCAGCGGGCGGCGGAGGCGGCGAGGCTTCAGGCTGCCCAACGCCTGAATGACGCACTCAATGACTATGACGAAGCGCTATTGGAGGCCAACGATGTCCTGACGAATGCGCAGGACACATTGAACGCCCTCGCCCGGACATTCGGCGATATCCAGTCAGTTCAGGTCGGAAAGGGGGAGGTGATTCGGGATCTGAAACGTCTTGCGACGGAGAAGGACTGCTTCCAGTTCAATGAACGCAAGGCCGACCTGTACGGCTATGGGCTCGTCAGTCTGACCAGGGAAGGTCAGAGCCATGTGAACATGCTGAAGCTTATTCCGGCACGTCTGGACGAACAGGTGCAGGCAGTGAATGAAGCTCGCGCGGCCTTTGCGGGCCTCAAAGGTAAAGTGGCAGATCTGGCGCCGGATCAAGACCTGACGGGTCGGTCAGCCCGCATGAAAGCTGCCATATCACAACGGGTTGCGGGTACAGAAGCGCAGCTGGCGAGCGCACTCAGCGCTGATCAGACGATGGTCGCTGAAGCGGAGGCAATGGTATGTAGTCCTCTCTGAATCCCCAGGCGGCCAGGGTCTAACGACCCCGGGCCAGCCCAGGGATTTTTCCGATCTCAACACCCTCCGGCACGCTTCCTCATCCGTCCTCACTCTGCGCTGAGTTTCCCTGGAGAACATACTCATGACCGAACCAAAGAATTCCGACGACCGTACCAAAGCACTTCTTTCCGACCAGGACACAGAATCACAGAACGGCACACCCGCGCCAGGAACAGGCTGGACCCACCGGCCACAGAGGGAAGGAGAGGAGGCCGGAAGGGCCATTGGTGTGACGGGCAGTGCGAAGAACTATGCGCAGAACGTCAAGAACGGTGGGGATCGTGGTCATGGATTCGCTGCCGAACAAAGAAACAATCAACTTGACCGACTCAGTGGGAAGGATGCCAGGGTAGTAGGTGACGACAACGCGAAGAACGGGCCGGACCGCATCGTGAACGGCACCTGGATTCAATCGAAATACTGTAGTTCCGGCTCGAAATGCATTCAGCAGTGCTTCGATGATCAGGGCCGGTTCCGTTACCTGACTCCCGATGGCCGCCCAATGGAAATCGAGGTTCCTGCGGATATGTACGACAGCGCTGTTCAAGCGATGAAGGACCGTATCCAGAACGGTAAAATTCCGGGTGTCACGGATCCTGCTGAAGCTTCTAAAATTGTCCGCAAGGGAACCATCACTTACGCGCAAGCGCGTCGGATTGCCAAGTTCGGAAGTATTGAAGGACTCAAATACGATTCTGTCAGGGGTGTGAAGCTGGCCGCCGGAGCGGCCGGTATGAGTGCTCTGGTCACCACGTTCCTCAGTGTCTGCGACGGTGATTCACCAGGGATGGCCGTACGGCAAGGAGCCAGTGCTGGACTCCGTGTGGGGGGCGTAGCTTGGCTGAGCAGCGTCGGTGCTGCTCAGTTAGGCCGGACGTCTCTGGAAAAGGGATTGCGGCCCACGACAGACGCAGTGGTGAAGAAACTAGGTCCGAAAGCAGTGCGGTTCATTGTCAAGGGAACCGGGAAGAACCTTTCAGGGGCCGCAGCGAACAGTCACCTCAGCAAGCTGATGCGGGGGAACGTGGTGACTGGCGCTGTCACAGTGGCTGTGCTTTCCACCGGGGACGTGGTAAATGCCTTCCGGGGGCGGGTATCTGTCGCTCAGCTCTTTAAAAACTTGACGGTGACGACCGCGAGTGTCGCTGGAGGAACTGGAGGGGCAATGGCTGGCGCAGCCGCAGGTGCGGCTCTCGGAACCATCCTGTTTCCGGGTGGCGGCACGGTTCTCGGGTTCGGAATTGGCGCAATCTTTGCCGGGGCGAGCGCCCTCCTGGGTGGGGCTGCAGCTGGCACCGTCTCTCAGAAGGCGTCAAAGGCCATGATGGACGTTCTGATTGAGGACGATGCCAAAAAGATGATCGCCATCCTTGAAAAGGTGTTGGCCGAGGAAGTTCAGATTGCGCTCCTCAACCAGAAGGAATGCAATCAGGTCGTCGACACCTTGCAGAAGAAGGATCTTTCCTCAGCTCTCCGCAAAATGCATGCGGATCCTAACCGTTCCGGATTTGCCCGTGAGCTGATCACGCCCTTCATCGACGCGGTACTGGCCAAGCGCCCGAAGTTCACGCCACCAAGTGATGAGGAGTTCCTCTCCGCTGCAGTGAAGTTACTGGAAGAGGCCGCCGATGAAGAGACCCAACGTCCTCCGGCTACAGGCAGCACGTCGACTCAGCCCTCTGGTTGAGGTACAGCTTCAGCTTGCCAGAGACTCCGTACTGATTGAACTAGCCGGCCAGTCAGGGGAGGCGCCGTCGGTGACACCCCTCCGGTCCTGCGCGTCTCCTGCGCGTCTCCTGCGCGTACCCACGTGTGGACCGTCCCGTGAACCACGGCGTATCCTCCGCGTCCGGCGCAACTGTGGTGGTTGAGCTGTTGGAGGTCGCCTAGCATGGCGGTGTGACACGTGAGCCGCCCCTGACCTTCTTCAGTTACGCCTGGACCACCGAGGCGCACAAGGCCCGTGTCCGGGCGCTGGCCGACCGCCTGCGCGGGGACGGCGTTGACGTCATCCTCGACCAGACCCACCTTCAGGCCGGGGATGACACATTCCAGTTCATGGAGCAGATCGCCAGCCGCCCGGACCTGAAGAAAGTCGTGGTCATCTGCGACCAGCGGTACAAGCAGAAGGTGGACGGCCGGCAGGGTGGGAGCGGAACCGAGGGCACGATCATGAGCCCCGGTGTCTACCAGCAGATCGGCGAGGGGCCAAACAAATTCGTGGCGGTCGCCTTCGAGACTGACGAGCGCGGCACCGGGTTCGTGCCGACCATGTTTGCGACGCGGCTCTATATCGACATGAGCACCGACGAACTGCAGGACGCGAACTACGAACGGCTGCTGCGGTTCCTATGGGACCGGCCCGAACCGCCTGCGCCGCTGGGGCGACCTCCGGAGTATCTGTTCGATGGGGACCCGACGGACGCGCTGGTGCACAGCAAGGCCAAGAATGTGCGGATGGCGGTGGAACGGGGGCGCGGCCCGCTGACGCCATGGCAGGAGCTCGTTGATGCTGTGTTGGGAGTGTTCGCGCGGTTCAGCGCGCCACTGAGTGCCACGCGGCAATACGACGGACAGGAAGCGATGCGGCAGGTGGAGTGGACGATCCCCGCGCGTGACGCCCTGACCGAGACTGTCCGCTTTCTGGTGCGCGAGGATCGGCTGACGGCTGTCATGCTGATCGACCTGTTCACCCGACTTGGTCACGTTGCTAGGCGGCATGAGCAGGAATGGAGCGTACAAGCCGAAGTTACGGCACACACCCGCGCGGCGGTGCTTGAACTGGTGCTATACGTGGTGGCCGTCCTGATTCAGGAAGATCAGCCGGCCCTGCTGGGCGAAGTGTTGAACACCACCTACGTGCAGGACGGTGGGTACGGCAACATTGAGGCGACGGTCTTCGCGTTCGTGTGGGGAGACGCTGGGTGGTTCGCTGAAGAGATGGAAGCTCGGCCGGGGCGGCGGACACAGGCTGGCGTGGCGGACTGGATGAAGGCCCGCGCCACGCTGGCGGGTGTGCCGTTCTGGCAGTTGGTGCAGGCGGATGTGTTGCTCAGTGCGAATACTGTTCAGGGCATCCGTGGGACGCCGTTGGGTCCCATGTATCAGATGTGGTACCCGGTGCTGGGGTCCTACTGGGCGAGTCAACCGCTGCCGCTATTCAAGCGGTTGATGAGTGAGGCTGTCCTGAAGCGTTGGCTTCCGGTCTTCCGGCAGGACTCGCTACAGTCGATGATCGAGGCCGGTCCTACCGTCTTTCAGTACCCTGATGAACGACCGCTGGTGAGCCGCGTGTCACTTGAGCAACTGTTCGGGATCAGTCAACTGGGGCGCCGGATGTAACCCAGTTCCGCACTCGGACTAGGGAGGTGTGACACTGGGGAGGCAGATATTCCTCCGATGGTTCCTGTTCAGTGACGTCATGACCGGCGCCGGGCGGCGCGCACTTCGGCTTTGATAGCAGCGGCCGTCTCGCGCACGGTTTCGTCATGGGCGGCGCTGATTCTGGCGTCCTGTATTTGCGTCTGGAGGATGGCCTGGGCCTGTTGCCGGAGGGCAGTGATGCGGGGATGGGCTTCGCAGGCGAGCTGTCGAAATTTCGTGTCTTCCGGGAGGAGGGTGCGCAGGAGAAGGAGTTCGCGGTCGCGTTGCTCCTGCCGCTGCTGGCGCACCGCGTGTTCCTGTGTGGCTTCGTGGGTGCGGTGCTGCTCGGTGGCGCCCTCGTGGGCGGCGGTGAAGGAGTCCCACCAGAAGGCTTGAAGGTCGAGGGTAATCAGCATGCCGGCGTGGGGGACGCTGAGGGTAATGAGGAAGTCATCGCCCAGGTGGTGGTGGAAGGGTCGCAGTTGGGTCGCGTCGAGGAGGCTGACAGTGTGGGTGGGGTCGCGCGACCAATTGGGGTCCTCGAAGAGATCGAAGTGATCTTCAGTGAGTGTGTAACGTTCGACGAACACGACGGGGGCAGCGATTCGGGTCGCAAAGGCTGTGAAGTCGTCGGGACCTCCGGTGAGAGCGATGGCGTTGATGCTTTCGGAGCGGGTGCTGTCGAGGAAGAGGCTGTCTGGGAGGTAGCGCGTGATCTGCTCGAACTGCCCCTCTAGGCTGGGTTGGGTCACAGAAGCTCCGGTTGGGGTGCGGTGAGGGCCACCATTGACTGAATGGAGGCGGAGTGGGTGCTGACGCGTCGGGGAGATTGACCCTGGCGGCACCCCGTCCTGCCAGGGTCAGACTTCATGGCCCTGCCTCTTTACAGGCTGGCGTGCAGGAGGTGCGGCGCTAGGCCACGGGGGTCGTTGAGTACCGCTTGCGTACGCGGTAGTTCGAGCAGGTCGTCCACCAGCCCCACCAGTGACAGGAGTTTGGATAGGGCGGCGCCCAGCCGCACTTGGAGAGTGAAGTGCTGGTCGGGCAGCGTTTGTATGGGATGGTCGAGCGGGAACATACCCTTGAGGTGGGGCACGGCGCGATTTATGCCTTGAGACTGCATCAGAGCGGCGAAGGCGAACTCAGCATCTGGGATTCGGGCGCTCAGTAGGGTGCGCAGGGCTCGGGCACGCGTGCTGTTCGCATGCTGCGGTTTTGCTGCGCTGAACGATAGGGCGCCTAGGGCCAGCCCCTGTGTCAGGGCAGGCAAGTCGGTGTTGAACACCCGGTCGCGCTGTACAGGAGACCACGCGTCTACCTCCGTCAAATCGGAGGTCAGCAACAACTGCATGAGGTCTGCGTGTAGCTGGGCGCTGGTCTGGTCGGCAGCCAGTAGGGCCAGCCAGTACATCTGTACGCTGGTGAACTCGCGGTCCACGGCTCGCCAGTACGGGTAGTCATGCAGCGGCCAGTACGGTGTGTGTCCGAAATAGCCGCCTGCCGCGCCGTCGCGCGTGTTGAGTCCGGTAAGTACGTCGATCAACTGCGCAGCGACGGGTGTGTCGCGGCTCGAGAACATTGACGGGAGGGTGGTCATGGCGGCGGCGAAGTCGAACGCATCAACGTACCAGCGGGCCGGGTCGTACTGACCGCTCAGGGCTGCCTGGTATCGCCAGTCGATGGAAGGGCGCGCTATGGCTGCCCAGAGGTGATGGTGGCGGTCCGGATCGCCCAGAAGCGGGCGAGTGGTGTGTACCGCGCGGGTGAGGGCCAGCACTCCCTGGGCACGCTTGAGGGTCGCTTCTTCTTTGAGATACCCAGCGTGAAGCGCGTGCAGGTCTGCGGCGTAGGCTTCGCCGAAGGTCGCTTGGGCAGTCGCAGTGAGTACGCTCGGTTCCAGCGTGGCTCGGCCGAGTAGCTGCATGAATTTCCGGAGCATGGTTGCACTGTACCGGGTGGTGCGCGTCTGCCCTGTCTCGTTCTTGCTCAGCTGGAGGCAGCTATGTCCTGGGCGTGTTTCTGGTGGACGGCCAGTCATCCGACTTGTCCGACAGCCTCATCCCCGCCGAAAGCACGGCCGAGCTATTGCCTCTGGGAATTTACTTTCTGCGTGAAAAGCCTGTCGGGTGGACTTTAGTAATTCCGAAGAAGTCAATCGCGCTGGCGATATTCGTGAATACATTCCAAAGTATTGAAAAACCGTTGCCTTCCATACTGAACAATACTGGAATAACAAGGTTTCCTAAAAGCCAACCGCCAAACCATGCGATTCCCCTGGTCTTTTTACCTTTAGGGGCGAACAAGAAGCCAAGACCCGCCATAAAGATGTTCAGTACGACACCAAGTACCCTTAGAGATGGCTGCATGGTTCAGAATACCACATACCTAGTGGATACTATTTCATGGTTTGATTGGCTGAATCGTGCTGTTTCTGAGCTGTGAATGCTTATGGTATAAGCCTTCCGTCTTGGGGGTAGATCTAGACCTTACCCACCGAGCAGCGCCATGAGGCCGTTCAGGAGGCTCAGGCCGAAAAGCACAATCAGTGCCCAGGTCCACCACGCGAGGCCGCGCCGGGGGGCTGGGTTGGGGTGCCGCCTGTCCCTGCGGGCGTCTGGACTGGCCACTGCTCAGGGTGCGCTGGTAGCTCAATCCGCCGATGCTGATGGTCTTCCGGAACCGGATCTTTCCCATGCTCGCCTCCGTTGAATTGGTCTTCGGCTCAGCGTATGCCTGCCGGCTCGAACGCGATGCCGCATGTGCGGGACGGCTTTGCCTGGATATCGACAGTGATTGGGTGAGCCAACCGGGTGTCCGGATGATAGGTGGCAGGCGAGATGTTCAGGTGTCGGATGATCCGATGCCGCAGTTGTCATGGACACCGGCGACTCAGCGGAAGAGGGTAGGGTTTCGGCGGATGCGTCTTCTTAAGCTTCTGAAAGCCTTGGCGGAGTGACCACCTGGAACTCGGCGAACACCTCTCAGGCGAGGCGTAGCGATCCCCCTGCATGGAGACGGGATGTAATGGCAGGTTCCTGATAGCGCAAAGTCACTATGATGTCGCTCATGTCGTCTTACGTGGAGCGCATCAACAGCCTGATGCACCCACAGCCCCCACATGATCCACTGGTGTTGGACTTGTTCGCTGGTGCTGGTGGTCTGGGTCTCGGTTTCGAAGCAGCAGGATTTCAGACGTTGGGATACGAGAAGGACAAGGCCGCGGCGGCCACCTATAACGCCAATCTGCACGGTGAGTGCATCACCGCCACGCTGGATGCCGATACGCACTTCCCTGCGGCTCAGGTCGTGATTGGCGGGCCACCTTGCCAACCGTTCAGCGTAGGTGGGAAGCAGCTGGGTTTCGGTGATCCTCGTGACGGCTTCCCGGCTTTCCTGGCCGCAGTGAAGCAGGTTCAACCGCAGGTGCTGATGTTCGAGAACGTCCGTGGGCTGATGTACCGGAATCACTGGTACCTGGACATGATCGTTCAGCAGCTGCGCGACCTTGGCTACACCGTTGAGTGGAAGCTGCTGAACGCTGTGAACTATGGGGTCCCCCAGAACCGCGAGCGGCTATTCGTGATCGGGCACCGTGGCAAGTTTCAATGGCCGGAGCCTGAGCTTCATAAGGTCACTGCTGGCGCGGCCATCGAGGACATGGCGTTCCTGACTCCGCCTGAGTCCAAGTTCCTCACGGCCAGCATGGACGGCTACGTTGCCCGCTACGAGGCGGCATCCAAGTGCGTCACTCCGCGTGACCTGCACCTGGACCGCCCTTCTCGCACTTTGACGTGCCGGAATCTGGCAGGGGCGACCGGGGACATGATGCGAGTCCGACTGCCGGACGGTCGTCGTCGTCGCCTCCTGCATCAGGAAGCTGCCCGACTCCAGAGCTTCCCGGACGACTTCCAGTTCATCGGCAACGAGACCGAGCGGTACAACCAGATTGGTAACGCCGTTCCGCCCTTGCTGGCCTTCCACCTGGCGCAGAGCATCCGGCGACACCTTGACGATCCACAGGGACTACAAGCCAAGCCTGAAGCCCAGCCGCTGCTTTTCGCCCCACAGCCGGTGCTGATTTGAGTAAAACAGGGGCATGACCTCTGAAACGCCGCAACTTCTGAACCGCTCCAAGGTCCACAAGGAGTTCAAGGCGAAGACGCCGGAAGCTCAGCAGACCATCAACGCCATGCTCCAAGTGCTGGATGCAGCCGGGATTCCGCTCGGATACCTGACCGGACGGAGGCTGGAGCGGGTCGCCTTGGCTGTGCTGGCCTGCGGTGACATCAAGACCGTTGGTGATTTCAAGAAGGCCAAGACTAAGGCGCACCGCTACGAGTTACGAACCCGAGACATCATCGAGTACATCAACGAGCACTATGGCGAGAACATCTCGCGTGGGTCCTACGACGACATCCGCCGGAAAGATCTGGAGCTTCCCGTCCTGGGCGGGGTGGTCATGAAGTCAAAGGATGCGGCCGACCCCAACAATCCGACCCGTGGCTACACGCTTGATGCGGAATTCGCCGCGCTCCTGGCGGCTTACGGTACGACAGGGTGGTCAGATGCCGTCGAAACCTACGCCCGCACCCACACCCTGCTGCGGGATCGCCTGGAGCCGCTGGGTCAGAAGAAGGTCACGGTCATCGAGAATGCAGAACAGCTGGTCGAGCAGATCCATACGGTGCTTGGTACCGGGCCGCACAACGAGCTGATCGTCCAGATCATCACGGAGTTCCTGCCCAGGTACGGCTACGGCGCCAAGGTGCTGTACGTCGGCAGCGCAACGGAACGCTTCCTCTACCGCGACGACACCACCTTCGCTGAGCTCGGTTTCCCGGTCATCTCGCGTGACACGGAACTGCCTGACGTGGTGGCCTACTCCAGCGAGAAGAACTGGCTGTACTTCATCGAGGCCGTCCATTCTTTCGGCCCTATCTCGCCCGCCCGTCTACTAAAGTTGGAGCAGCTGGCCAAGCAGAGCAACGTGGCTGGCGTGGTGTACGTGACCGCGTTCCTCGACATAGACACGTTCGGGATCTGGCTCCGTAAGAAGGAGATCGCCTGGGAATCGGAAGTGTGGATTGCTGAGAACCCCAGTCATATGGTGCATATGGACGGCGTCAAATTCCTGGGGCCGTTCAAGACTCTCGATGTGGACTGACGAATATCGCACGAGAGAGACGGGCACCCTCGCGGCCAAACGAATGACTGGTCGTCCGTACGCTGCTCATGCCAGTGATACGGATTCCGTTTATTTCGTTGGCAGATCGGAACACCACCGATCTGCCAACTCCACGTCCGGAATCCGTTTCTCTCCTACTCGCATCCGCTCGGATTGAATGGCTTATAAAGCCGTTCAATCCGAGTCCGTATTAGTCCTTCGGTGGACGCTGGGGAATACCGCGTTATAACCTCGATCGCCCGAAAACCCCCGTTAAGAGCTTTGATGCCGTTCCAGTCGGTATGGACGCGGATAGTCAAGAATGTTCAGAGGGCGAGGGAGAAGTTCGTACTTTCGATCTGACCCCGAACTTTTCCCCATTGAGCGCCAGTAGAACTCGCTGCAAACCAGCAAAACCGCAGAAAAGTTCGCAGTATGGCCATTCTGCGAACTCTTCAGATCACCCGTGTGACCTTAACGGGGGTTTTCGGGCGATTGAGGCTACAACGCGACCACCCGCGAGGGCCCCTCCAGGACAGCAGGACCGGGGAACGCCCTCAGTCCCGGGCGCGCTCGAGTTGGTACGTGTGCTGGCCCCCTTCGGTCCGTTCCGCCCGCTCAGCTTCCTCCTTCACCGAGTAGGCCATCTCCCAGGAGAGCGGCGCCGAACACGGCCGCTCATCGTTCGTGTTCAGATTGCGTTCAAGGACCAGCCAGAGTTCCGATCGGGGGGCGTCAGTCATGCCGGGATCTTAGGCGAACACCCCCCTCGAGCGCTGTGACAGTCCGCCGCGAACCCCACGGCAAGGCACTCCGGTCCTGCTGTGCCTCCGTGCCGGACGCCGACCGCGGCGACCCGCCCGTGGATGACGCGCAGGCCTACAGCGTATGGTGCGGGCCATGGACGTGCGAGACCTCACCCCCGTGGAAATCGCGGATCTGCTGGACACGGCGTGGCGGGCTGACCAGGGCGAGGACGCGGATGGGCCGGACGTGCAGACCCGCGCGGAGATCGCCGACCGCCTGGGCTGCGACGAGGACCTCCGCGCCGAAGTCTGGGCCGCGTGGCGGGACGAACTGATTGCGGACGGGCGGAGCGTCGACGACGCGGAGTACTGGCTGGACGTGGTGTTCGTGCAGCTCTGCCCCGAGGACATCCCGGACCCTGGGGCTCGTGCAGTGCGCCGCGCCGCCCCCTGACCGGAGTGGGGAGGAGCCTCGTGTGCTGCGCCGCACAGCGCGAGACGCCCCACTTCACGCCCGAGCCAGTTTGTCCCACCCACCCGCATCCCCCCAGCAATGAAAGGCGGCTTTCCATGCGCGGCAGCCCGGTATGTCACACTCTGTCGAAGGAGACTGAGTATGTCCAGACTGAAACGATCCTCCAAGAAGTCGCGTGTCGTTGGGCTGCGCATCCAGACGAAGGGCAAGCCCAAGGTGACCGCGCTGGGAACCATCGACGAAACGTTCCTGCAGCGTGAAGCGGTGCGGATCACGGGAAGTCCGAAGCTCGCCACGGCCTGGATGGAGCGGTCCAATCCCCTGCTGGGCAACATCACGCCGCGCGAAGCGGTGAAGCGGAACAAGGGGCGAGACGCCCTGAGCATCCTGATGAACATCGCCGGGGTCTGATGCTGCCCGCCGACCAACTCGCTGAGGCCCTTCAAGCGTGCCCACCGGAGACCTTCCGGGGCACGCTCTACCGTGCCGTCAACTTGCAATACCTCTCGTCCCTGACCAGTGGTGTGAGCGCCCTGAGGGCCGCCAACCGCTACGGCCCGCCCGGCCTGACCGAGGCGCTGTACATGGCGGTCACCCCGGACCTGGCGATGGTCGAAGCGAACCAGCAGTACCGGCATGAGTTCCACATGGACGTCATTCCGGCCACCGCGATCCTGCCGGTCGACGTGGACGTCCGGCGGGTCCTTGACCTGACCCGCCGGGAGAACCAACAGGCCCTGGGGACGACCGTGGCGGAACTGACCGGTCAGTGGCGTGTCGAGTACGGCGCGCAGCTGGAAGAGCTGGCCAAGTCCAAGGCGGACCCGCACCGACAGGTCAAGGTCGTGCGCGTGCCCACGCATGACATCGGAAAGGCGGCCTATGAGGCGGGATTCGACGCCATCCGGTATGAGAGTTGCTACGCGGGACACCGGCAGACCAACCGTGAGAACTACGTGGTGTTCCTGCGTTCTGGTCAACCTGCGCCCAAATTCCAGCTGCATGAGGACGTCCTCCGCGCGGCCGAGTGGCTGGCCAAGGACCAAGCCAAGCGCGAACGGGCAGAGCGGCACGCCACGCGCGCGGCCCAGCGCCGCTCGAAAACCTGAACGTCAACCGGTGGGGACGGGCGCGCGTGTGACCCTGCCCGTCCTCGTGCGCGTCCACTCGGCGCAACCGCCATCTGTTGATCGACGGAAGCGGGGCCCTTTACTTCCAGCGGAGGGTCTGCTTCTGTGGATTCCAGATGGCCGAGCTCCCGGTGTAGCCCAGGGGGATGTGCAGCTCGCCGCCGATGACCTTGAGTTGATCAGGGGAATCTCCAGGGGTGGCCAGGATGACCGCGCACGTTTTTGTTGCGGCATGAAAGGCCATCACCCCGAACTTGAAGACGCTGCGGTACTCCACTCCGTTCAACGTGGCTTTCCCGAGCACACTGCCTGAATCGAGCGTGCACAGTTTGGACCCGTACTTCGCGGTGATGGGGGTGATCTTCACGGGGTCGAAGGTGTCGTGATTCAGGAAAGTCCCGTACGTCTCGTACCACGCGTCGCTGGCTTTCGCGAAGGTATTCCGGGTGTCTTTCAGTGCCTCGCTGCGCGCCACCCTGGCTTCCAGGTACGTCCGGAAGGACGCGGCGTTCGCGGTTCCAAGGGACTTCCCTATGGAAATCTGACCCGGTGTGCCGTTCGTGGCGAACCAGACCTCGACGGTGTACGAGGCTTTCGTAGCCAGGTCCACCAGGGTGTACGTCTCCACGCCACTGGCATTGCCGGCGTTGACGTCGGCGAGGTACACCTCCGGGACGCCGTCACGGTTGAGGTCGGTGAGGTCGGTGCCGAGGATGCTGTCCCCGTACCCGCCGCCGTAGTCCCTGGGTGAGGTCCACAGGGTCGTGTACTTCCCGGCGAACGGTTTCAGCACCGTCACCTTCTGCCGTCCACCGGCGTAGGGGCGGTGGGTGACGAGGAGGTACGTCGTGCCGGAGATCTTGACGCTGCGGGCGCCGTCGATCACGCCGTTGAGCGTGACTTTGGCGTCACTGGCTGGCGTCGCTGAGGCCGAAGCCGCCCAGCAGAGGGCCGCTGTGGCCATGATGCGAATCTGACGGAGCATACGGGCAGCATATCGGCCACGCCCGTCGTGGGCAGTGAGGATTGCGCTGCCGGGCGAACTGCACGCTCCGTACGCCGTGGCGTCCACCGAGACGATGCCAAACTGTGGGGGCAGGCCGGGGGCGGGACCGCGCGGCGTCACTTCCGCTTGCTGATGTCCCAGGTCAGGTGTTTATTGTGCATGGAGAGCCGCTCGGCGTCCGCCAGAATCTTGGCCATCACCGATTCGAGGGCGTCGTATTGAACGACGATGAAGACATCGGGATGGAGGCGGGACGCGCCGAGCGTGTAGTTCTTCAGGTCCGTCACCGCGGACGAGGCCCGCACCCGCGCGAGCAACTCCGGCCCGTGCACTGCCGTCAGGGCCTGGTCACTGAGCACGTCATGGATCCGGCGAACGGCCTGACGCTCGAAGATGCCGTCCGGGCGGGAGTGCAGGAAGACGTAGGGCTGCGGCACGGTGACATCGTCGGCCGATTCGGCCTTCTGGAACGCTTCGAGCGACAGCATGGGCTTGAGGACACGGATCTCGGCCGTCGTGACGATCAGGCAGACACTGGCGTACGGGAGGCGCGGGGCGTCCGGGCCAGCCAGCTCCGCGTCCCGGATCCGCTGGGCGGACCACTCGATGTCCTGTTCGAGCGCCGCGTACCGCAGCTGCGCGACGGCTTCACTGACCGTGCCGGGGGCCACGTTCCCCCATCTGGCGATCTGCACGCCGCGGTGCACCATCAACTCCTGCGGGTACAGGTCATAGGTCTTCAGGGTGAACAGGCTCTCCGTGGCAAACAGATCAATGCCATAAAAATACGAGGGCCGGTGCTGATTGAACGGCGCTTCGTCTTCGTTGGGCACCATGATCCATTGCGTCCCGGGCGAGCAGTATTTGCATTCGACCAACGCGGACAGCAGAAGGTCGCGGTGGTCGCGGTGGACGGCGCGCAGGTCGACGGAGAAGGTCACGTCCTCATTCCGCTCGTTCCGGCGGACATAGTTGTACTCGACCTGCACCATGAGACCGAGGCGTTTGAGGACCCCGGCGACCGAATGCTCCAGTGGCAGGCCGCTTTTGAGAAAGATGTCCTTCCAGGCTTTGTCTTTCTTGTTGGATCTGTCGTCGTCAGCGGGAACTGGGGGAGTCACACGACCACTGTACAGGTCCATTCCAGCGGCGCAGAGCGGGCCTGCCCACGCTGACCGTCACGGGCAAGGGCCGTGTGGACGGGAGTCGGGTGCTCAGCCGCCGCCGCAGGGTCCGACGCCATGAGGGACAGTCTGGCAGCCGTGATGCCTCCAGGGAAGTTCAGGGACAGGGGTCGCGCTAGAGTTGGAACCGTTTTTCCCGCTAAGGAGTTCCCCTTTTCGCTTTCTCGCGT